>JBFZAV010000111.1:0-4980 GCA_041308745.1 Candidatus Omnitrophota bacterium
CCCAGCCAGAATGTCGGAATTGCATACCCCACAAATACCGTTATTGTCATAACCCGATCAAAAAGTTTTCCTTTTTTTACGGCGCTTATAATCCCGATTGGGATCGATACGGAGAAAATAAGAATAAGTGAGATTATCTGAAGTAAAAGCGTCGCCGGGAGTCTTTCTGCGATTTTTAAAATAACCGGTTTATCGTCAATAAATGACCGGCCGAAATCCAAAAGCACCATTCTTTTCATCCATAAAATATACTGGGTAAATACCGGCTTATCTAAATTATAAAGCTTATCGAAATTGGCCCTGGCTCCCATGGATATATCAGGATTAAGGCCATATCTCAAACTTGCGGGGTCACCCGGAGCCAAATGCATAATTACAAAAAGAAGCACCGATATGCCGATAAGCATTGGAATAATCAGTAATATGCGTTTAAGTATATATTGTTTCATAAATGTAATTGGCGGGGCCTGTCACGGTAAAAGCGTTCGTGGGCCCCCATCCGATCCGGTGTGGATCCTCCCACTTACGCCTTTACCGCGCCACCCGCCATAAATCTTAATTTTAAAATTTATACTTAACTTCCTTATCCGGCACGTACCAGTCGATAAAGTTGTAACCAATGCCCGCCGGAGCCGGCTCGATTCCCTTAAAACGTTTGTTTACCGCCACGAGCTCATATGGAGAGAACAGAAAAGTATAGGGCGCATCCAGGGCTATCATCATATGAGCCTTCTTGTAAATACTTTTCCTTTTTTCGGGATCAAACTCCCTATTGCCCTCTTCAATCAACTTATCAAGTTCGGCATTCGAATACGATATAAAGTTAAGTCCGCCGGGATTCATTGAATTAGTATGCCACACGCTATAGATATCAGGATCTATCGGTATTGTCCACCCAAGTATGACAGCCTGGAAATTTTTCTTCGCGACAAACTGGTCCAGAAAGGCCGCCCAGGCAACTGTCTGGATCTCCACTTTAACCCCTATCTTATCCCACATGCTTTGAACGACAGTCGCCACATCTTCCCTAACCTGACTGCCCTGGTTTGTCACAAGTTTTATCCTGAACTCTACATCGCCTTTCTCCAAAACGCCGTCGTTGTCAGAATCAACCCACCCGGCTTCACTTAAAAGCATCCTGGCTTTATCAAAATCAAAATCATATCCGGGCGCTGATTCATTGTAATATGGTGATCCCTTCAAAAATGGACCGCTCGACGGCTCGCCCATCCCCAAGAGGACAGCTTTGATTATTTCTTTTTTATCTATGGCATAACTTAAGGCCTTTCGTACTTTTACATCGGAAAATATGGGGTCATTAAAATTGTAGCCGATGTATGTGTAGGATTGAGATAAATATTTGTATTTAGCAGTGCTTCTATTAAATTCCTGAGTATTTGTGCGGTATATGTACTGATACGGATTTAAACTTACTGAATCCACTCCGCCCGATACAAGCTCCAAGAATTGAACTGACTGGTCAGGAACTATGCGAAAAACATATCTTTTTATGTAAGGCGCGTGTTCAAAATATTTTTCATTAGATTCCAGAATAATATACTGGCCGCTCTCCCATTTTGAAAATACATATGGTCCCGTACCTATGGGATTTCTTGAATAATCACCGGAGCGGATATCGTTCACATCTTTGAAAATATGTTTTGGGATTATACCCATTCCGAGTTTTAAAAGCGCGGGGGCATAGGGAGAGCTGAATACAAACCTCACGGTGTACGGATCTATAACTTCTATTTTTGAAATATCCTTATAACTTGCGACATAAGGACAAGCTGTTTTTGGATCAAGAATTGTTTTATAAGTAAACTCGACATCTAGAGCCGTAAAATTCTTTCCATCATGCCAAAAAACATTCTTTCTTAGAAAAAATGTTATTACTTTTCCGTCTTCGCTTATATCCCACTTTAGCGCCAGATCTCCCACGATATTTAGATCTTTATCCACCTTTGTAAGACCGTTATAGACTAAAGCGCATATCGAGCTTGAAGAGACATCATCGGCAAGAAACGGAATAAGCACCCTTGCGTCGCCTATACTTGCTTGAACATAGGCATCAGAAGGGTTTTTAGAAGATCCTTCTCCGGCGGAAATAAAACATGTAACAAATAAAAAAAAGACCACCGCTATAATAACAAACGGTGATCTTTTTTTCACAATCTTGAAACCGTTAAGATTCAAGGTAATTAGTTACTTTCCTCTTGGCCGGAAGTTTCCTGAGGCACGCTTTCAGCCGCCTTTTCTTTTGCTGCTTCTAAAGGCTGCGTGGCTGTAGGCAGCGTTGCTCCAGCCGGTAAATTCATATTATCAAAAAGAGACCTGCCTCTTCTTGCCGTAACCATACCTAAAACAAGCGAAGTAACAATAAACAATATAGCGCTTATGGTAGTCGCTTTTTTAAGAATAACGGGTGCCTGCGTACCCAATAAAGATTCCGCGCCCTCCGACCCGAAAGCCTCGCTAAGCCCTCCGCCTCTTCCGGCTTGCAAAAGTATAACCGCGATCAGAATAATGCACGCTACAATGTGAATTATCATTAAAAGTGTAAACATATTTAATCCTCTTTTACTCGTTTTTGTAAAGTTTTGAAGTTTTTAAGATTATATCAGTAAAACTATCGGCTTTCAAGCTGGCTCCGCCTATCAGTCCGCCGTCTATATCTTCCTCTTTCATTAGATCCTCAATATTATCCGGCTTCACACTGCCGCCGTACAAAATTCTTGTCTTAGAGGCAAATCCCTCCGAATATAGTTCCTTTAAAAGGTCTCTGATCATCTTATGGACTTCTTCGGCTTGAAGCGGAGTAGCGGTTTTACCTGTTCCGATTGCCCATACGGGTTCATACGCTATGATAAGGCTCTCCAAGTATGTCTCGTCAAACCCCTTTAATGCGCCCTCAACCTGCGTTTTAACAACTTCGAGCGTTTTGCCGGCTTCTCTTTCTTCAAGTATTTCTCCGACACAAACTATCGGAACGAGCCCTACCTCAATAGCCGCCTTTATTTTTTTGTTTACGGTCTCGTCTGTTTCTCCAAAATATTTTCTTCTTTCAGAATGGCCTATGATAACATATTCGGCCCCAACGCTTTTCAGCATAAGAACGGAGATTTCTCCCGTAAAAGCGCCTTCTTCTTCCCAATGGCAATTCTGCCCGCCCAGCTGAATATTGCGGCCTTCAACGGCCTTTTCCATGGCTGAAAGGCTAGTAAACGGCGGACAAACAACAATATCAACGTTATCCACGCCCTTAATCGCTTTCTTTATGTCGCTCACAAAATTTACGGATTCGTTTGCCGTCTTATACATTTTCCAGTTTCCCGAAATCATTGGTCTACGCATGGTTTTCCTTCTTTCTGTTTTTATTTGTCATTTAACGCGGCCACACCCGGAAGAACTTTTCCTTCGAGATATTCCAAGCTTGCCCCGCCGCCCGTCGACATATGGCTCATCTTATCTCCAAGCTTAAGCTGATTTACCGCCGCCGCCGTATCGCCTCCGCCTATAACGGTTGTCGCATCAAGCCTTGCGATAAACTTAGCCAGCTCACTTGTCCCTTTCGAAAACTGCTTCATTTCAAAAAGCCCGACTGGACCGTTCCAAACTATGGTTTTCGATTCTTTAAGAATCTCCTCGAAACTTTTAATGGTTTTTGGCCCTATATCAAGCCCTATCCAACCATCGGGAATATCCTCGCCAACCACTTTGCTTTTTGCCTTCTCATTTATTTCTTTCGCAACCACATGATCTTTAGGAAGAAATATGCTTACATTTTTTTTGCTGGCCTTCTTGAAAATAGTATCCACTGTGCCGATCATTTCCTCTTCAAGCTTCGAAGAGCCTATACTTTTTAGCCTGGATTTTAAGAACGTATACGCCATCGCCCCGCCGATTAAAATATAATCAACCTTATCGAGCATGTTTTCAATAACGGGTATCTTATCCGCAACCTTAGCGCCTCCGAGAAGAAGACAGAAAGGTTTTTCGGGATTTTTTGTGACTTTTTCAAAATACTCGATTTCCTTTTTAACAAGAAATCCCGCCACACTCGGAAGATATTTTGTCACGCCTTCCGTTGAGGCATGGGCCCTATGGCATGTGCCAAAAGCGTCATTAACAAATATTTCGCCCAGAGAAGCAAGCTGTTTTGCGAAATCAGGATCATTTTTTGTTTCTTCTTTATGAAACCTGAGGTTCTCCAAGAGAATCACATCCCCGGACTTCATTTCTTTAACCGCTTCTTCAACATCTTCTCCAACACAGTCATCAAGCTTTTTTACAGTTTTCTTTAATAAAGAAGAAAGTCTTTCCGCCACAGGCGTAAGGCTGAACTCGGGCAGTGCTTCGCCCTTTGGCCTGCCAAGATGGCTCATGATAATCAGCTTGCCGCCGTTATCAAGGATATACTTGATTGTCGGTAAGGCCGCTTTAATTCTTGAATCATCCGTAATTTTACGGTTCTCATCAAGAGGAACGTTGAAATCCGCCCTCATCAAAACGCGCTTGCCCTTGACATCAACATCGGTAATAACTTTCTTCATTTTATTTACCTCCTGATACACTTTCCAAAAAGAAAGTCCTAATATTTAGAGACCCTTTTTAACCATCAATTCCGCAAGATCAATTACTCTGTTTGAATAACCCCACTCGTTGTCGTACCATGCGAGAACCTTTAAGAAATTGCCGTCAATAATATTTGTCATTGTGGCGTCAACTACCGACGAGGAAGCGCAGTGATTAAAATCGATAGAAACAACCGGCTCTTCCGTATATTCCAGGATGCCCTTCATCTTGCCTTCTGCCGCTTCTTTAAGCGCCGCATTTATTTCTTCCTTAGTGGCGTTTTTCTTAAGAATGGCTGTCAGGTCGACAACTGATACGTTAGGCGTAGGAACACGCATCGCAAAACCGTCAAGCCTGCCTTTAAGTTCAGGAATAACAAGGCCAATAGCCTTAGCAGCCCCTGTC
>JBFZAV010000112.1:0-3038 GCA_041308745.1 Candidatus Omnitrophota bacterium
TGTAACTTTATACATTGCTATGTATCTGGATGTGGAAGCGGATATTCCGAAATCGCAAAATATAACTACAAGACCTATTGCCGCTAAAAGATAATTAAACAAACCGAATTCTTCCGGTGAAATATTTTTTGCGGCAGTAAGGAGAATTAGCAGTAAGACTATACCACTGCTTAGCGTTTTGATGTTGGCCCATAGAAAATTATGCGCGGTTTCTTTGTGCTTCCGGTATGTGTCTCTAATTATTCTCATTTTTTTAACCCAAGTATTTTCTCGGCCACGAAGAGATCTATCTCCTCGGTAAGCTTTATATTAAGGCTTGATCCCTCGATTATTTTTACGGGTCTATTCATAGCAAGAACAAGGCCGCAATCATCGGTTGAGCCTGTTATGCCTTTTTCTATCGCCTTCTCATGAGCTTCCATTATAAGGCTGTATTTGAAGCCTTGGGGGGTCTGTATTCTTTTTAAATGATTTCTGTCGTGGACATATTCGATAAAATCGCCTTTTTTCAGCATCACGGTATCGGCAATATCTATTGCGGGCGTTGAAGCTCCTGTTTTCTCGGCGGACTCAATTATATCGTTTATAATGGCGTTATTTATAAAAGGCCTTACGGCATCATGAATAAGCACGTATTCAGTATCAAGAGAGCAGGCCTTTAGGCCCTTAAAAGAAGATTCCTGCCGGGTTTTGCCGCCGGAAACGATTTTTTGCACTTTTTTAATGTTGTATTTTTTTACTATTTCTTTCAGCTGGTCCACAAACTCTTTGTGCGAGACAATAATAATAGTGTGAATGTTGGGGTTATTATCGAATTTTTCCAGGGTGTGTATAATGATAGGTTTACCATCAAGCTCAATAAACTGTTTTGGTATATTTGATTTCATTCTTTCGCCGGTGCCGCCGGCGACTATTATTGCAGCGACTTTTCTGTCCATTTTCCCTCTTGCATTATCTTTTTATCATCCGCATAAATAGTGGGCTTCTTTATAACTCCATCAAGATGAATGGGAACATCGTTGTCCCCGCCAAAAGAAAGATTGTTTCCAAGAGCGATGTGAACCGTCCCTATAACTTTTTCGTCTTCAAGAACCTGTCCGATAATTTTAGCCTTCGGGTTTAATCCTATGCCGAGTTCGGCGATTTTATATGCTTTTTTGCCAACCTTATCGAGGCGCTTCTTAACCTCTAAAGACCTTTCCCCTTCTATTTCAACGGCAAAACCTTCTTTAACCTTAAAAACTAAAGGCTTCTTTACTAGTCCCACACCCGGGAACGACGCGTCTACATAAAATATACCTTCACAAGTCCCCGGAGCAAAGGCCACCTCCCCCTCGGGAAGATTACCGTAAGCTCCCGGATAATCAAACGATCCGCCGTCCGCGCCGAAAAAACCGCTTCCTCCCACTGTAAATGTTATATCGGTCCCGAGCTTTGTCGTAACCCTTACACTGTCCGAGGATTTTAAAATTTTATATAAAAAATTTGATTTTCTTTTGAGGTCCTCATAATCGATATCGAGACATCTATTGGCTATATCTTCCGTAATTGAAGGCATGGTGGCTATTCTAATTCCTTTGGCCGTTGCGTCCCTTCGCGCCTTCGTGTGGGTTAAAGATTTTTCCGTAACAAGGATTTCAACGTCAAATTCAAGCATCTCTCTTGCCACTTCCACAGGCGGTTCCTCGGCATGTTCTTTAGTGGGCTCAATGACAATTATTTTTGAATTTGGCGTGATGCTTTTTGCGTATTCATAGAAGGCCCTTCCTATGGGCTCTTTTATCGTATCTGTAACTATAAGACACTTCTCGCCGGGCTTTAACTTTAAAGAACCTTCAAAAACCGCTGTAATAGCCTTTTCCGAAACCATAAATATCCTTTTATCATTTATAAGTATTGGCGGGACCTGTCACGGTAAAAGCGTTCATGGGCCCCTCCGCCCGGTGTGGATCCTCCCATTTACGCTTTTGCCGTGCCACCCGCCAATCACGAACTCGCTTAATCCTTAATCCTTAATTCTTAATTCTAGAATTTTACTGCCGGAACTTCTTTTGCTGTTTCAGCCGCTTCGAAATACTCTCTCGGCTGGTTCAGTCCTCTTAAAGACGTAAAGAAAGAACCGAATACAGTTCTTCTATACGCGTTAAAAATACGAACAGCGTCATTGTATCTCATTCTTTCAACGGCAATCCTGTTTTCTGTGCCCTCAAGCTGTGATTGCAGTGCAAGAAAATTTTGACTAGCCTTTAACTCCGGGTAATTTTCGGCAACCAAAAGCAGTTTCGAAATTGCTCCTGTAATCTGGTTGGCTGTTTCAATCTTTTCTTCTGTGGTTTTGGCCGCACCCCACTGGCTTCTTAGCTCCGTAACCTTTGTGAAGAGTTCTTTTTCATGCGCGGCATAACCTTTTACGGTGTTAACAAGATTCGGTATAAGATCGTTTCTTCTCTGAAGCTGATTCTCGACCTGGGCCCATGATGAATTAACAGTTTCATCTAACGTGACCGCATGGTTAAGACCGCCGATTAACCATCCTAATCCAATAATTACAACTAACGCGATAACACCTAATACTATCCAAACAGTTTTCATTTCTTTCCTCCTTTTATACTAAATACTTGTGACTTTTCCGCCAAAGGCGGACCCGCCTCCGGCGGGGTGGCCTTGCGTGCCCTGAATCCTGAGCGAAGCGAATGGTTCAGGGTGACTTTGCTTACCATGATCCCGAGGAGCCGCCTCCGCCCGAGGAGCCGCCTCCGAATCCCCCAAAACCCCCGCCGAAAGATCCTCCCGAACCGCCTGTCCAATAGCCCCTTCCGCCGCGGCTCGTAATAAAAAACAATGTGCCAAACCTTAAACCAAAAATAAGTATAAAAAGTATCAGCGTGGCAAGACTTGCTAATGGTGACTCTCTTTTTGATCCGTATGGTACACTCACATTTTCAAGCGCGGGATCTATTTCGACGCCGTATTCATTGCCTAGTACTTTAGCCACAATTACTGCCGCAGAGACAAGACCGGCGTCGTAAGTGCCTGTT
>JBFZAV010000113.1:0-3210 GCA_041308745.1 Candidatus Omnitrophota bacterium
GTCTTCCTAAAATGATAACTGTTACCAGTGATGAAATAAGGGAGGCTCTCTCAGAGCCTATATCGTTAATAGTGGAAGCTGTCAGAATAACCCTTGAAAGAACACCCCCGGAATTATCGGCTGACCTTATAGAAAAGGGCCTGGTAATGGCCGGCGGCGGATCCTTGTTAAGAGGGTTGGATCAGTTAATCTCTGAAGAAACCGGCTTGCCGGTCCATGTGGCCGACGATCCTTTAACTGCCGTTGCTATGGGTACCGGTAAAGTTTTGAATGAGATTAGCTATTTAAAAAGACTGACTGTTGCTCCAAGACTTCAAAGATAAATAAAAGACAATCGATGTGCCTAGAAATCTTTTTACAAAAAGAGCATACTTACTAGTATTCCTGATAGCGGCAGCTGTCCTTTTCTTTATTTACATCCCATCTTTGTCCAAATTCTCGAGAAATCTTTCGGTCAGAATCGTTAATGTGCCAATCGGTATGTGCAAATATTTGGATACGTATTTCCAAAGCAAGAAAAAACTGGTTGATGAAAATGCTCTCTTAAAGAAAAAGGCGGATGATTTGTCTTTGTCTATCTCCCAGATGGAGGAGGCGAAAGATGAAAACGAACGCTTAAGAGGACTTCTTGAATTCAAAAAGAGGTTCGGGTTCAGCACGATATCTGCCGAGATAATTATAAGAAATCCCACAAGCTGGGTAGAGTCCTTCATAATAAACAAAGGTTCAAAAAACGCCATTAAAAATAACTCCGCCGTATGTTCCGCTAAGGGTCTTGTCGGAAAGGTGACTGAAACGGATGAGAACACTTCGTCGGTGATGCTTTTGACCAACCCGGCTTTTAAGACCGGCGGGATCATAAGAAGCAGCCGCATAAACGGAATAGTTGTAGGCGCCGGAGAGGGGCAGGTTAAAATGCTTTATTTGCCTCTTGATGCCGATGTGGAAAAAGGCGACATTGTTGAAACCTCGGATTATAGTCAGATTTTCCCCAAGGGTATCATTATCGGCGAAATAATGGGCGTTGAGAAAAGCAAAACGGGTTTATTTAAAACTGTTCTAATAAAACCCGCCGTTGATCCGCGTGTTTTAGAAGAGGTGCTGATCGTAAAATGAGAAAACTTTTGTTAATACTCTTAATATTAGTTACACTTTTTTTAATACAGTTATTTTTTTACAGGTATTCGCTTTCCATCCCTGACCTCACGCTGCTAATGGTAATTTTTATCGGGGCGTATTTTGGCATTTTGGAAGTGGTGGCAGCGGGTCTCATCGCAGGGATTTTAAGGGGCAGCGTTTCCGTGGGCACGCTTCATGCGGACATTTTTTCTTTTATTTTCATAGGAATAACTTCGGCATTACTGACGCGGTATCTCGACAGGAGCAGTTTTTTTGTGCATGTTTTTATAACATTTGTCGGTGTTTTTCTTCTTTTTAACTTGCGCCTAATTTATCTTAATCATGTTTTTCAAAATGATGTCGATGTCAGTTCTTTTCTTTCCGGGAATACCGCTTCAATGTTGACAACTATTATTGTTTCTCCTTTTTTATTCATTTCACTTAAAAAACTATTGATTGATTAGCATGAGAATAAAAGTGTTTATATCAGTTTTGAGTTTCGCCCTGGCATTTGTTCTATGCGGACTTTTTTATATCCAAATTATACGTCATGCGGAATACAAAATCATGTCTGAAGAGAACAGGCTCAGGGTTGTACCGCTTGTGGCGCCGAGGGGAAGCATCCTGGACAGGAACGAAAATGTTATGGTTAAGGATGAACTTTGTTTTAATGCGTACATTTATTACGGTCAGATCAAAGACACGAAAGAACTTTCAAAAATCCTGATTAAAGTATTAGACATATCCTCTGGTGAGGTTGATAAAATTATGCAATTTGCAAAATATCGGCCTTATATCCCCATTCTGGCGGCAAGAGATATCGGTGTGGAAAAAGCTGTCCGTATTGAAGAACTTTCGATGGATTACCCCGGCCTTGCGGCCAATGTTTCAACAAGAAGAGAATATATTTACGGGAAAGTCGGGGGTAATATTCTGGGGTATTTGGGGTTAATCAACAGAACGGAGTTTGAGAAGTTAAAACATTATGGATACAGAGTCAATGATGTGGTTGGAAGAGGGGGGATAGAAAAATACTACGATAATTACCTAAGAGGACAGCACGGCGGAAAACAGGTTGAGGTTGATCACAAAGGCAGGGAGGTTCTTACTTTTGGCTACAAGGAGCCTCTTCCGGGCAAGGATATTTGCCTTACTATTGATTTAGGCCTTCAGAAATTCTGCGATGGACTTTTAGTGGGAAGAAAGGGCGCCATAGTGGTTATGGATTCGAATGACGGGGCCATTTATGCCATGGCCAGTTCGCCGACGTTTGACCCCAATATTTTTATGAACCCAAAGAGACAACCGGAAGTAAGGCAGGTTCTCGGCAATAAACAGTATCCCCTTATGAATAGGGCCATATCCGCAGCATATCCTCCGGGGTCTGTTTTTAAAGCTGTTGTCGGATTAACGGGTCTTGAGATTAAGAAAATCAGCGAATTTACGACATTTACATGTATTGGGTTCTTGAAAATAGGAAGAAGGACAGCCAAATGCTGGAACCCGGACGGCCACGGCCCGCAGAATATCAGGGAGGCCCTGAAAAATTCATGCAACGTATTTTTTTATAATCTGGGTCTTATAATAGATGTGGATGACCTGGCAAATTTTTCAAGCGCATGCGGCGTGGGGAAGCGGACGGGCATTGACCTTCCCGAAGAGATAGAGGGGATTCTTCCTTCAAGAAAATGGAAACTTAAAAATTTAAAAGATAAGTGGTATCAGGGTGAAACTGTTAATTATGCCATAGGACAGGGCTATTTATTGTGCACACCTCTTCAGGTCGCAAGGTTTATGTCTATTTTCGCAAACAAAGGGGTGCTCGTTGTTCCGCACCTTGTAAAAAAAATAGGTGATGTTGAAATGGGGTCTTATGAGGGTGAAAAATTGCCATTTTCGCAATCTTCAATAACAATCATACGGGAAGGTCTCAAAAAAGTTGTTAACGATGAAAGAGGCACAGGCGCTAAAGCAAGACAGCAGGATTTTATTGTTGCCGGCAAAACCGGAACGGCGCAAACAACAAAAGGCCCTAACCACGGGTGGTTTGCCGGGTTTGCCCCGTATGAGAATTCTAAGTTGACCGTTGTT
>JBFZAV010000114.1:0-6880 GCA_041308745.1 Candidatus Omnitrophota bacterium
GTTATGCCCGCCAATCGCGTAAGCTATTGTCCTTAAAGAAGTATTTATCCTCAAGTATTCCATTGTCACAAAGAGATTGCTCGTTCCGCCTTCGAGAAGCTGATCGTTAATGCTTTTTAAAACTATTCCCGGAGATCCCCTTTTTATGAAAATTTTAAAATCGGTTACCACTTTGGACATGTACAAAGCCGCCGGCACGCCTTTACCGGAAACATCGCCGATCATAACGCCAGCATTTGTTTCGTCGAATTTAACAATGTCATACAGGTCGCCGCCTACCTGTTTTGCCGTTGCCATGCTTGCAAAAATATCCAAACCTTTTACTGCGGGCACCTCTTCCGGCAAAAAGCTTCTCTGTATGCCTTTTGCTATATCAAGCTCTTTCTCCAAAAGCTCGCTTTTCTGGGTTTCATCCATATATTTTTTAAACATGCACACTATATAAACAATGGGCACAGTAGAAAGCGGGTAAAAAAGATCTATCCATATGCCAAACGGCCAGAAAAATATAAGCGCCAGAATAGAATAGGAAATCATAATAATAATTATGGAAATAAACGAATATCGCTTTTTAGCCTTAAAAGTGATAAACCCTGTTAAAAAAGAAAGAATAACCAAGAGCAGCATGTTCCACCATTTGCCGAGCCTTGTAAGAAACTGCTTCTGAACTATGCTGTTGTAATTGCTGGCATGCACGCCTACTCCGGGGTATATGGGCTCCATCGGCGAAGGATGAGCGTCCGGCGAGGCTGTGGCGGTAAGCCCGATAAAGCAGACGGCAGACTTTAATTCCTTCAAATCTATAACGGGTTCATGCCCCGTAACATCCGAAAGATATGACTGGACGATATCCGCGAAAGAATAATGGCGGAACGCCTTACTCCACGGCGCCGGATAATTAACAAGAATTGATGAATCCTCAAGCAAGGGAATTTCCATGTCGTTTTTAATTTTTATTTTTTTGCCCGGCAGAGCCTCTATGTCCTGAAAAGAATAACCCAGCTGGTTTAACGCAACAAGAATTGTAAGATGCGGATAAATGGAATTTTCATATTCAATAAACGCGGGGATCCTTCTGATTTTACCGTCAGTGTCCGGAATAACATTTATAAAGCCCGACCCCTTGGCTTTGCCCTTAAGTTCGTCAATCAAAGAGGCCATATAACCTTTTGCGTGAAAAATCCTCTTATCCGGATTGAGAAGATCCAGGTCAAAAACATAAGGGGTGTACACATTGTTAGATTCCGTTAAAGCTTTGGCAAAAGCCTCGTCGCCTTCTCTTTTTTCGCTAAAGAAAATATCAAAAATAACAGCTTTCGCTCCGGCATAATTTAAGGCTTTTATGAGAAGAGCATGGTAATTTCTCGAAAAAGGCCACTCTCCTATTTTTTCGATAGAGTCGTCCGACACCTCTATTATAACAATATCCTTATCGATCTTTTGAGCCGGCCTTGCTTTATACCTGAAATCTAAAGTGCTGTATTCGAATACATCAAATATCCGTATGTATGAGATAAAAATGATGATGAAGACAAAAAACGCGGTTATGCCGTGATATATTACGCGGGAATTATCTCTTTTTTTCATTATTTATTAAAAGCTGTAGTAAATGCCTCCGGACACAACGCTTCCGGAATATTTTTGTAAAGGATCATCGGATGCGTTTTCCGAATATGTGTAAGTTATGCCTACCGAAAACTCTTTGGTTATATCGTAGAAAAACGAAGAACTTACAATATAGGTGTTGTCGCGCACATGTTTTTCTGAATCTTCAGAACTTCGGCGGTCTTTATAATCAGTGTATTTGTAGGTAAAACTTAAATTCGTATACAGCTTATCCGTAAAAAAATACATGATTGAAGGCTTAATGCGATAAATCCAGTAATCGTAGTAATCCTCGAAATCGGTATTTGACTCGTTAAAATATCCTTCATTATAAAGTTTTACCGAAAATTTTTCAAAATGCTTCCCTATCACATAACTTACCTTATATCTCGCGTCTTCCCTGTCATCATTGCCGATTCTCGCATCATGAAGGGTAACTTTATTGTCGGGATACCATCTTAAAAAATATTCAAACTCTGCTTCATGATAAAGCGTTTCGCTTAGATAGTTTCTAAGGGCTGTGGATAACTCCGTTCCGGTAAATGAAGACTCTTTATCGTTCGGATAATTAAAAAAATCTATACCTATCTGGTTTTTCCATATCCAATTTTCCGAAACTTCAATATCGGAACTGATATAAGGATAGATATCAACAAGATTGTTTCTGTTGTACTTATAGTAAGTGACATCAAATAGGTCAATGCCGGTTTTAAGGTTAAGCTTGTCTATTTTTTTATACCCTATTTCCAGGTTGGCAGAACCTTGGAAGAAACCGTCTTTATACCTATTGGAATCAAGTTCAACGTTGTTGTCATATCCCTGCTGAGCGTCAAAAGAAAAGTAAATATCGTAGTCTTCATGCGTTGTGGGAATTAAATTTGACCGGTCTTCCATCTGTGAAGACAAAGTGTCAGAAGCATACTTTTCCTCCACGAGCTCTTCTTCCAGCGCCTGAACGGTAACACTAGACAAAACTGCAAAAATAACAACAAAAATTAAAACAATCAGGTTGTTTTTAAGACTTTTAATATTCATCATTCCAGCATCCTTTCCTTTATGGCGTAAATTCTTCCACTTCTTCTTTATTTCGGACTTCGTCCAGTTTTTTGTCATCTCTCTTTAAAATTTTTCCCTCTTCCTGCTTTTCTCGATTGGATTCCGCCTCGCCTGCCCTGTCCATCTTCTTCCATGTACCGGAACTTTCCCCCTGGGAGACTTCTTTTCGTATGTTCATTATTTCTCTCATTTTGGATAACCTTTCGTCGGATATCCTTGATATTTTTTCGGGGTTCTCAAACTTTTTTATTCTTCTTTCATATCCTTCGTTAATCCAAAACGTTTTTTCCATGGGCTCGCCGTTTTCTTTAAGACCATTTACAAAAACTTTATTTTCAAAAGTGGATACAGTTGTTTCCTCCTGGTCCGTTTTTGTGAGCCATCCCGTGCCCCTGACGCCGCAGACAACACAAGGCGTTCTTACCTGAAAGGTCTCACCCTTCGGGAGCTTCGCTAAGCGCGCATAAACCATTCCATTAGCAAGTTCTATTTTTTCATTACCCTTAAGAACGACCACTACATCGCTGTTTTCTTCAATACGGATAATATTCATTTTCTGTTTATCAAAAGCAATCTCTACATGGGATGCCTCGCCTGTTTTTATGCGATCGCCGGCTTTAATTTCCTTATCTACGGCACAGCCGGTATCTTTATCGCTTCCCGGAGAAAAAATCTTCACTTCACCCTGAAACGATAACACTCTAACAGCCTCTTCGCCGGCGTAGGCGCTGAATTGCACGCTTGGAACAAAAAAGCAAAATAACGTTATTAGAATTACAAATCTTCTTCTAAACATAATCCTCCGTTTCAAAATTAACTGTTAATGTCGCAGTTTCTTTTTAGTCCCCTGTAGTGCCAAAACTACCGCTGGTCTTTTCGGAATCGTCTTTCTGCTTGTCTTCTCTGATCTCTCTTAATCTTGAATCGTCTCTCTTGTTGAGCGCGCCTTCTCTCCTTGTCTCTCTACCCTTATCCGCCTGAAGCACTTTTTCATCTTTATTGCCCATATCCCCGGCCTTCATCTTATTTTTCATTTCAGAAAGAATCTTTTCAGAAGCCTTGGTCATTTTTCCGGGTTTTTCAAACTTTTTTATGTTCCTCAAAAATCCTTCATTAACCCATGACATACCCTCCATTGGGGTTCCGTCCTTTTTAAGCCCACGAACGAATACCTTGCTTTCGAAGGATGTAACGGTTGTATCGCCCTGATTCGTAGACGTTCCCCAGCCTGTGCCGCGGGCGCCGCACACAGCGCAAGGCGTCTTTACCTGAAAAGTTTCGCCTTTTTTAAGCCCTTTCAATCTCGTAAATATTGTGCCGTCAACAAGCTCGAGCTTATCGCTGCCTTTAAGCATAATTACCACATCTGTGTTTTCTTCAATTCTGACCACATTGTTTTTATTCACATCAAACACCATTTCGACAAATGATTCGCCGCCGGTTTTCACCCTGTCGCCGCTTTTTAGCTGCATGTCGGTTATTATTTCTGACGCCTCTAGGGCGCCTCCGGCATAAAGCTTCACATCACCGGCATATGTAGCAACCTTAACCGTTTCCGCCGCAAAAGAACATGTGGATAAAAGAACCGCAAAAAAACAAATTAAAATAAAAACTGCAATTTTTCCCGTCATGATAATACCTCCTTATTCTCCTTTGAAAAGAAGCTTCCACGGATGTTTTTTAACATCTTCGCTGAATTCCTTAAAGTTCTGTGTTGTGGATTCGAGATTAACTACAACATTATCAAGATGCTCCCTGTTGTCAACAACCAATGATTTAACCTCCGCCAATGTTTTATCAAGATTATTGGCGATACTGTCGGCCTTCTTCATTAAAATACGCATCTGGATGGGATCTTCGCTCGCCACAATACCGTTAGGTTCTATAAATTCCGCCGCTTCCCCCGGCGTTATGCCTATATAGGCATCTCCAATAAACCCTGAGGTTCCAATATAAGCTATGGAATCTTTTCTTACCCTTGCTTTCTGATTCAGCTCCAGAATACACTCAACCTTTGTTGCGTCATCATAAACAAAATTAACATCCATTACGCGCCCAACCTCAATTCCCGAAAGTTTAACAACAGCATCTTTCTCGATGTCGCCAGCGTAGATAAAATAGGTTTTTAGCGTGTATTTGCTGGTTTGCAGAGTTGTAGTCTTGAGAAAAAACACGGCTGCGATTAAAACAGCGACTATTACAACCAACCCGGCTTTAATTTCATTGGAAAATCTCATACCTTACTCCTTTATTTAATAAGCAAACAATTTATGGAGTTTACTCAAACGACATAAATTGTAGGCCATAGGCCGTTTGCGCATTAAACCCAGCACTTATTTTGCTATAAAATAAGTGCTGGGTAAATTCGTACGTACAAATTATGTCACTTCGTTCCATAATTTATGTCCTCATTTATTTAATCAATTGCTCCAAATAATCATCTTTCTGCTGAAAAAATTTAACGGGACCGTCATAGCTGCCGTTAATAAACTGCTGTACAATCTCACTTTTGGAGTTTCTTATCTCTAGAGGCGTTCCCACCTCAAGGACCTGCCCCTCGTACAGCATAGCAATGCGGTCGGCTATGGAAAAAACACTTTTCATATCATGGGTTACTACCACGCTTGTTATGGCCAGTTTCTTTGAAAAATCCAAAATAAGTTTGTCTATTACCGATGCCACAATTGGGTCAAGGCCGGCAGTAGGTTCATCATAAAAAACTATCTGCGGATCCATGGCAATGGCCCTTGCCAAGCCCACTCTTTTTCTCATACCGCCCGAAAGTTCGCTGGGCATCAGTTTTTCAAAGCCTCTTAAACCAACAAGTTCAAGCTTCATGCTTACCATTATTTTGATGATGCTTTCCTCGAGTTTCGTGTGCTCTCTTAAAGGCAAGCTCACATTATCGCCTACATTCATCGAATCAAATAGCGCTGATGACTGAAAAGACATGCCTATTTTCTTTCTGAACCAATCCATCTCTCCGCCTTCCAGGCGAGTGATGTCTTCCCCGAAAAGATAAGCTCTTCCGGAAGTTGGCTTGATGTTCCCGATCATATGCCTTAAAAGCGTGCTTTTGCCGCAACCGGACCCGCCCATAATTACAAAGGTTTCTCCCCTATAAACCTTAAGGTTTACGCCGTTAAGAATGGTATTATCCCCGAACTTTCTGACCAAGTCCTTAACTTCTATTATTACTTCCCTGTTTTTACCATTCTCACCCTTATTGTTGTTTTCGTGCTCCATGTTCTCTTTCCGCCATGCCCAGGGCTCATGACCTATAATTTGCTGTTCTTTTTTGCTATGCTCTAAATGTTCATGTGCCATATTTCGAGTTCCGGATTACGAGTTGCGAGTTATATGTTTGAAAAGAAAAATATACCCGTTATAATGCAATCAACCAAAATTATCAGAATAAAACTTACCACAACACTTATCGTTGTGGATTTTCCTACGCCTTCCGCTCCGCCTTTTGTATTAAGCCCCACATAGCATGAAATGAGCGCAATCACAATTCCAAACGCAACACTTTTGACGATGCCTGTCCAGACATCTTTCCATGTCATAAAATCGAAAGTGACTCGTATGTAACGATAAAAATTAAGATCGAGGTTAAATACACCAACTATCATGCCGCCCAGTATGCCTACAAAATCAGCCATAACTGTAAGGCATGGCAGCATTACAAGAAGCGCCAAAAACCGCGGAACAACAAGAAATCTTACGGGATCGAGCGCCAAAGTCTCCAGCGCCTCTATCTGCTCGGAAACTTTCATGGTTCCAAGTTCGGCTGAAATAGCCGACCCAACTCTTCCTGCAACAACAAGAGCGGTAAACACCGGGCCGAGTTCTCTGGCCATGCTGATACTTACCATGGAAGCCACATATATTGTCGCGCCCAGCTCTTTAAGCTGATATGCGCTCTGCATGGCTATAACTATACCTGTAAACATGGAAACAAAAATTACGATAATAACCGATTGAACCCCGGCAAACACCATCTGATGAAATATGCTTTCTCTTGAGGCTGCCTTCCCTTTAAACGGACCCGTTATGATCCAGCTTACGGTAGAATAAAAAAGCGCAAGCACGCCTACAATGTCATTCCCTAAATCAAGAACCTTTCTTCCGATATTTTCGACTGGATTCTTCATATTTTAAAAGTTTTCGAGAGCATTTATTTCATCCATAGATATATCAAACAGCTTGTTTAATTTCG
>JBFZAV010000115.1:0-4802 GCA_041308745.1 Candidatus Omnitrophota bacterium
TGGTTTTAATCACTTTTTTTGCGTTTTTGTTGAGAGGAATATCCCCTGTTTTGAGCGTTTTATAATACTCTTCCTGTTTTGATTCGGTTTGAAAAGCGTCGCCGTAGGTGTTTTTCATGTCTTGAAGAAGATCATCCTTTTTTGTTTCAAAGTCTGTATCTAACGATTCTCTTTCCGCTTGCTGCCGTTCTATTTTTTGTTTCAAAAGACTTTCTTGTTTTTCTTTTCTTTCTTTTTCCAGGCGTATTCGCTCCTGTTCGAGGCGGGCGCTCTCCTGTTCTTCATACATTCTTTGCTGTTCAAGCTGCTCCTGATATCCCCAATCATACCCTCCGCCGCTATAGCTGTCTGAGCTTGATGACCCCGAGGACCGCATGGGACAAGAGGCTTCGTGCTGGCTGCGGAGCGCGTATACTCTTGATTCGTCGCCGGGGGCGGGATCTCCATATTCCTGTCCGCAATAAGGGCAGCGGTCGGCGAATGTTAACGCCGGAAAAGACAACAGCGCTAACAGAGTGGCCAGCGCTATAAATTTAAACACGTTATGTCGTGACATTGATAATATTGTAGAATAAAGAGTAAAATATTACAAGATAGATGTGTTCTTCAAGTGTGGAATTATGACGCGATATCAACAGTTCTCTCGGAGAGGTTCATTTTTTCGAGAATTTCTGTTAATATCTCCGCTTTTATTGTGAATAAGAGATATCCGTCTTTGATTTCAAGAGGTATGGGAGAGTTCCCGGAAAAATATTCCTCCGCTTCGGATATAAAATAGGCTGCAATTTAGATTTTAAAAAGATCAAAAATAATGGAGTCGATCGGGGCGCAGTCAGTACTATTAACGCCCACGAGAAATGAGTTTTTTAGGGATTTAAAGTCTTCGGATTTAACCGCCTCTTCGCCCGCGATAACAATTACTTTAGAAACGGGCTGTTCGATTCTTGCCGCGGTTATTAGCGGCACCAGTTCGCTATCCTTGGCGCATATAAACGTTATTTTATATTTTTTGCATAATTTTTCAATATTTTCGATTATGTTTTTTGCTTTAACTTTTTCATCGTAATTATCGAAGGATTTTTCGTCGTCGTAAGCTTTTATCCAGCTTGTCCCAATCGCGATCACAGGATATGGAGTTTTGTTTTCGGCGTCTTGTCCGGCATTTTTACGGTCAATCGTTTCCTCGAGCCATTTCAGAACATCCTGTAAACCATCCATGTAAACCTTTTTGGAAGATTTAGATGATTTGGTTTTTGGCATAACTTCAGGCTCGGAACCGTCCCCTATTTTTATTATTTCCATGATGTTTCCCGCCAAAACCTGTGTTTTTATTTCTATTCCATACCCCCGAAGATATTCTTCCAGTTTTTCTTTATCAAGCGGATTAAACACAAAGCCGCCGTATTCAACGACGAGCCTGCCGCCGGGTTTAAGCGCCCTTACAATGCGCCGGATAAGTTCCGACTGTTCCGGAAATTTGTCCAAATCGCGCATGGCGTGCGATAAGGCGTTTGTGGAGATAATAAGGTCCAGTTCGTTCTCCCCGTAATCTATGTCCCTGAAATCCGCTTTAAATGTATTGATAGGCTCGATATCGGCCTGCACATCGTAGACGTTGTTAAACTCGATGCCCTTTGATCTTATTTCCGGCATGATCGTGGAAAAAAGTTCTTCGATTTTATTTTTATACTGCGGGTCGTTATTAAAACTCTCAAAAGTCTCCCACCCCGAGGAAAACTCATACCGCTCGGGATGCGCCGCGGCTTCCAGCACGTGATCGATCTTATCGATAACAGTATATTCCACTTTCAGGCCGCTGAGCGCCGCTATTATTTCTATCATCTGCGGCGAGTATTCTTCTTCTGTTTTTGAGTATTGCGTTTTCCTTGCGCCCGGGCCCATCACAAGCACTTTCATTTCCTTGCCCGCGAAATCCTTTCTTTGCTCCAAGAGATAATCGATAAGTTCAGGGAATCTGTAAGCAAACGAAGTGGTCATGACTCCTTCGGCCCTGTCCTTAGCCATCAATCTTTCTGAAGGCGGCAATAACCGCGGCGTATAACTTGCGGTCGGCTGCGCCAATTGCGGGCTAACTTCTTTTTGTATGCCACTTGAAGCGGAATCGTCCCTTGCTCTCATAGGAATATCGGCAGCGCCGTTATGGAAGAACACTTTATTTTCAGGCGTTATCTCGAACCAGTGCTTTGTATTAGGCTGTACATCAGGCGCCTGTCTTTTTGTTATTACTTCGGTGTTTATGCCAAGTTTCTGGTTCCACCACGCTTTTACACTCATATGCTTCTTGGTTTCTTCGGTCAGGGCCCATGTTCCGGTGTTAACATATTTGACATTGATAAATTTCTTCAAAGCTTCATTTAGAGGCCCTTCGCCTAGCATTACCGGGATATGGGTATGGCCGAAGAAGAGCACGAGTCCAGAGCCGGGATGCGCCATATGATTGATCAGGACGCGTGCAATTGCCAGCAGTCTTTCGGCATAAAGCCTCGTCTGCTTTGTCAGAATGGGCGGATAGAACCATCCGATGACGGCAGTCACCGCGTTCTGGAATCTTGTCAGGTCTTCATTCGCTTTGGTCCATCCCCTTCTCTCGAGCCATCCAACGGTCGCGGCAATAAAATGGCCGATCCAGCTTTGGTAATTAAAAGGATCGCCAACATGGCCGTGTTCAAGATAAATCCCGCGATACCGGTCAACATAGTTCCTGACGATCTCTACTTTATTGCCTAGGTCTCTATGTATTGTATCGCTTAAACTCTGCTGAACGTCTTCAATTAACTTATCGAGCAGTTTTATGGTTACGCTTTCTCCCAGCTCGCTCTGGCTCGAAAGGATCTTCTTGTCTATGTAAAAGATTTTGTCATCCAGGACAATGCCGTCTTCCGAAAAACCGTCGCTCAAAACAAATCTGTATCCCTCGTCTTTAAGGTTTGCGGCTGAACTTTTAACGAGGAGTTCCATAAATTGCGCATTCAAAAATCCGTTAGTTACAATATTGTTCTTGGCGAGCCGGATCGCTTCTTCCCTGCGGGCGTCTCTGGCGCTATCCAACACAACTTCGTCGTGATTCCCGGCAACATATATCACCCTTCGCGTGTTTCGCAGCGCGGCAAACAGATTCGGATAATTGCGTCTTATGTTGCCGTATTTCTGTTCCCACAATTCGAGGAAGTCCCCGTTCATTATGACGAGTGAGCGGCGTGAGTTCGCCCACTCAATTATTTTGATCAGTTCCTTCTCCTTCTCCGGTCCAAAATTGTCCTCGAGGCCCTTGCTTGCAACATGCGTATCCGAAAATAGAATGATATTCATGAATCCCTTGATAAACTCACGAATGTCTTCTATGGCCTTTTTGTGGACTGTTTCGCTTTCAATAATGATGCCTTCCGGAGTAAAAGTTATTGTCGTATTGCCGAGCTTTTCAAGCTGGCTGCTCATGTACACGGCAAGGTCTTTAACCAGTCCTTCAGCCTCTCGTTCGTCGATAGCTCCGCCGACGACAATGTTTTTGCCGGCTGGGGTATGAGCGCTATAAAAATTATTCGATATATCTTTAAGAATTTCGCGCGCTTTGCGGCCCAATTCCCAACTCCTTATTGCTAATTTTCCTACATAGGCAGTGACAAAATTGCTGCTAACGACAAAGAGCAGGTCATTTTTTATGGATTGTTTCCACACAATGCCCGTCAGGATCATCTCTCTCAAAAATTTTTCTGCCAAGGCATCACTATCCGCCGCAACACCCGTTAATGTAGGCTTAACGCCCACCTCTTTTTCATCAATGGGAAGGCCTTTCGCCGTTCTTTTCCATATGCCGCGTCTAATAATCTCGGAGATGGCTCGATATTTGGTAATAGCAATTTTACATATTCTGTATCCCAGATATATCGCGCCGACTGTAATGCCCAGGGCCAGGAAGAATTCCAGCATCGATTTTATCGATATGAAATCCCCGGTCCCTAAGGCCAATAGGCCCATAGAAGTAAAATAATTATTACGGGATGTTCCGGGATCATCCCCTGTGTCGTTCAGCGCCATATACGCGTTAAGGAGTTCCACCAGTTCCGGCGAAAGTTCGCTCACGCGTTTTTTTAGATGCGCGATCGGGTCGGAGGAAACCTTCCATACTGTCTGATCGTATGAGTTTTTTTCGATAAATTCGATAAGGCCGGAGGTTTCGAGTTTTTCAAATAAATGTCTGCCGGTGCCACTGGCGAATTTTGTCGAAATAAATGTTTTGCCTACACCAACTCTTCTAAGAAAATCATGCATTATTATGTAACCATGGTTATGCCGGGGTCTTTTCGCATAAACATAAAAAAGTTTAGCGTCGTACCCGGGTTCGGTAAAAGACGCTTTGTAGTATGCGTCATCATTTTCGTAAACTCCAAACCTTGCTTTTATCCCAAAATCCCCTTTTGCGGCTCTAATCAGAAAGCACAACTCCTCGACGCTTTTAAAACCCGCTCTTTTAACTTCATTCTCCAGGTATTCATACATTTTTTCTTCATTATTTTCGCCATGTTCGTATGAATTAACATTGATCTTATCTAAAGGATGTTTTCCTTCGGAAATGTTTAATGCGATGTTGTTAGCCATGGAAAGATAACCTTCTTTTTTTAGCATCGACAGGCCGTTATTATAATCGTAAGGGTTAACATAACCCGTTTTTTCGTAATTATCGTATTCGCCGTTAAAGGGGACAACGTCAATCTCGCCCCATTTTGCCGTATTAGCGATATAATGAAACGGAACGTCTTCCCCCTCACTGAACATTCCCTTAA
>JBFZAV010000116.1:0-3215 GCA_041308745.1 Candidatus Omnitrophota bacterium
GTAAGGCTTTTCGATGTCTCTTCAAGGGAAGAAAAAACCCATTGAAAAAGATATATGGTGCCGAATATTATCAAAAACCAGACCAGGAGGTTTACCCCGCTGCCCTGCGGAGGTTGTTGCCGTCCGTTTTTTTTGTTATTATCTTTGGGATTTTTGGGAAGCTTATTCTTTTCGTCCATGTTTAATACGTCCTTATATTTTTTTATTTTTTAAATTTTAGCGCCTGTATTGTATCACAACAAAATATAACGGTCAAATAAGGCGTTTTTTAAAAATAATTGAATCCCCGTCTTTTTTTACCATAACATTCCCGGGAAAATCCAGAGACTTGCCTTTTACGCCCGATCTTACTAAAAAATCAAGCTCCATCCAGTGTCTAAAGTTAAGTTTTTTAATGTTGCCGCCGGCTTTAGCCAGAAGATTCTTAAAAATTTCCCTCTGAACCGCTTTTGGTTTAAGCCGAACATCATGGATAAGAACTGATATGTCCTTGCCCTTGCCGGATATATCCGGATGAGACATTTTTATTGCCTTTGTTAGCTCATATTCTTCCCTTAAGGAATCCGCGATGTTCGCAAGAGACCTTTTGACTTGCGGATTATATTGTTCAAGATAAGGCAAAACTTTTAGTCTAATACTGTTTCTAAGATACTTTTCTTCAAGATTGGTGCTGTCTGTAACATACACCAAATTTTCTTTTTTTAAAAAATCAATAATTTCTTCTCTTGAGGTTCTTATTAACGGTCTAATAATCCTGAAAACTCCATCATCCCTGACGGGCGGAATGCCGCTAAGCCCTGAAATCGAGCCTCCGAGAATAACCCTCATCATTACGGTCTCGGCCTGGTCGTTAAGATTGTGACCGGTCGCTATAACATTACATTTTTTTCTTTTTGCCGCTTCCTTAAAAAACTTGTATCTTTCTTCTCTTCCGCGTTCTTCAACGGATTTTTTGTTTTTAGCGCGGCTCGATATTTTAACCTTTTTACATACAAGCTCAATGCCCATTTCTTTCGCCAGGCTTTTCACAAAATTGGAATCCCGTCTGGATTCTTTCCCTCTTATGCCATGGTCCAAATTCGCCGCCACAATTTCAACGCCAAGAGGCCTTCTGAATTCAGAAAGGACTTTGAGAAGACATACCGAATCGGCGCCGCCCGAAACAGCGACAAGAATTCTA
Organism: Candidatus Omnitrophota bacterium; assembly: GCA_041308745.1. GTDB lineage: Bacteria > Omnitrophota > Gorgyraeia > Tantalellales > Tantalellaceae > PPR-0476. The sequence continues at coordinate 1,181 of JBFZAV010000116.1, forward strand.
TCCTGGCTTTTAATCATGTCATAATGCTTGACGGCGTCTTTTATTCTTTTTAAGAAGGTTGCCTGCGTAATTGTCTTCATTTCTTATTTCGCGTGTTCTCCTCTTTTGCTGTACAAACATCCGCAATAATTCTGCCTGTAAAGACCCAACTTTTTTGCCGTTTCAACCGCTTTTTTGAACCCATCATCTTTTTTATAATCTCGCTGTATAAATTTTTCCCTTCCGATCTCAAAACCTATCGCGTTTACTATTTTTTCGTTTTTCATGGGGCCAACAGTAATCGTAGTGGTAAAAGAATCATATCCGCTTTTCTTCATCTCTTCAAACGTTTTTTCGAGCCTCATTCTAAAACAAATCTCGCATCTTTTGCCGCCCTCAGGGTCTAGTTCTCTCCCCGCCACAAGCCCATGCCACCTTGTATTATCATAAGGTCCCTCTTCAAGAGGAATGCCGCATTCATCAGCAACTCTCTTTGAAGCTGCCAGGCGTTTTTCATACTCATCTTTGGGCTCAATGTTGGGATTATAAAAAAATCCCGCGACTTCATTGCCTTCGGATTTTAACTTTTCTACAACACCTGCGGCGCAAACACCGCAGCAAATATGAAGCAGTATTTTCATACAACAATTTCCATAAAGTCTTCGGCGACTTCTATTCCTTCTCTTCCCTTAATGTATTTTTTAAATTCCTCGATATCCTTGGTCTTACGGCTGAGATGCGTAAGTATTGTCCTCTTTACGCCCTTCTCTTCTATCATTGAAATTATCTCCGGGAGAGAAGCGTGAGCGTGAGGTTTTTTTTCGTCAATGTACGTACAGTCCTGTATTAGAAGGTCCGCTCCGGATGCAATATTTTTTAAGTTATCGCAGATTTCGGTATCTCCCGAAAAAACTATTCTTTTTCCTTTTTGCCGAGTAGCAATATCTTCTATGGATACAAGCTTTTTCCCGACACGCACCTTGCCGTATTTCTTCATATTTCTGTAAAGCTGATCGCTTTCCGGAAGCCCTAACTTTCCCGCCTTATCCCTGTCGATATTATATTTGCTTTTTTCAACCAGAGCATATGCAACCGCCGGCACACTGTGCTCAACCGGTATCGAAAGAACTTCAAACCTTTCTTCTTCGCACACCCTCGTCGCCTTATGCTTTTTAAGCGGGACATTATGGGCCTTAATCTTAAAACTTGCCATTGAATAGGTAAACCCAAGCGCCCTTTTTATTCTACCGGCCGATGGCGCGTATATGTCGATCGGCTCTTTCCTTCCGTCAAACCCCATTGTATCAATTAACCCCGGAAGCCCGAGACAATGATCCCCGTGCCAATGCGTTATAAAAATGCCCTTTATCTTCATATGGTTAAGACCCGCTATAAGCATCTGCCGCTGGGCATTTTCACCGCAGTCAAAAAGATAACACATTTCCTCTCCGTCATCATAACTTAAATGGAAAGCGGAGTGCGCCCTTTCGCGGGTCGGGACCCCCGCAGTGGTACCTAAAATTGTGATCTTAATTTTCGACATATTAAAAATTAGATTTTAGCCAAGCTCTGGCGGACCTCTTTAATCCTTCTTCCGTTGAAACTTTTGGATCATACCCCAAAAGATTTACCGCTCTTGATATATCATACGTCCTGTCCTTAAAAATACTGTTAAACTTTTTTTTAAGAACCGGCGCGCAAAAAGCTGTCTTTATAAGCCACCCCGGGATAATAAAAGGAGGCAGCGCATTAATTTCTTTTCGTATTATATCCAAAAATTCGGTAATAGTAATTATTTCTTTGTCCGCGATCATAAAAGTCCCGCTTAAGGCCTCTTTTCTATACATGGCAAGATCAAGCGCCTGAATAAGATTATCAATGTACACAAGCTGAACTTTCTGGTTAATATCTTTTATCCCAGGCAAAGGAATCAGCCTTTTGGAGATCTTCTCAATTATTCCGCCGAGGGCATGCGGCTCACCCTCTCCATAAACCATGCATGGCCTTATAATCGAAACCGGAAGACCATTATTTCTAAATTCGATAACAATCTTTT
>JBFZAV010000117.1:0-2716 GCA_041308745.1 Candidatus Omnitrophota bacterium
GTATTAATCGATTAAATATTTCAGTTTGGCTAATATTGCCATCATCCCCTTTTTTCATTGACAGATAAAATTAATGTTCCTATACTTCATCGCACACACAAAGTATAAGCGTTGTTAGGAGTTGTCTCGTTTTTAATTCCATTAACTTTAAAAAAGGAGGAAAAACATGAGCAGCATTTACAAGTTAATTGAAATTATCGGCAGCAGCGATAAGTCGTGGGAAGATGCCGCAAAAAAAGGTGTGGAAACAGCGGCAAAGAGTCTGGAAGATTTGAGGGTCGCCGAAGTTAAAGAACTCGATATGAGAATCGAAGACGGCAAAGTTGTCGAATATCGGGCAAAAATGAGAGTATCTTTTAAATATAAAGCGTAATTCTGGCCGCTTTATCTTTACCAGGCTCTTGCGCAGATGACGAAAGTTAATGACGTTATTCTTGGATTAAAAGCTAATCATTACAAAAGATCCTGCTGGGTGGCGGGTCTATATTATCTAATATAGGCCGCCACTCAACGTTATATCTGAAAAGTAATGGTTTGGGAGGTGAATTAAATGGCGAAAAAGAACATCAATGCAGTCGGGATTATTTTGCTGGTTATCGGTATTGGTCTCCTCATCTGGGGGCTTAATCTTTATGGCGCTTTTGGCAACAAGCTTTCGCAGGCTATAACCGGCGCCTCCACTAATGAGACGATATTATTTCTGATTTCCGGCGCTGTCTGTGCCGTACTGGGTGCCGTAATGATCTTCAAAAAATAGCGTTTGAGCCGCTATTAAGATATTTCTTGTTCCTGGACAATATCGTTTTTTATAATTTCTAAAAGTTCTTTGAACGCGGGGAAAACATCTTTGCGAAAACGTCCGGCTACGCACACCTTCATTATATCGTCTCCGACATTCAAAGTGCCTTCATTGACCCACGCTTTTATATCAACAACACCATCTCTTTTTTTAAAAGTATCAATTGTTTGATTGAGGCGTGCGTGGTCGCAGGTTAGTTTCATTTTTGTTACCGGTTGCCCGTTTTTGGATGTCGCCCGGACAATTCCATCATGAACAAGAATCATTCCCAATTGATCCGGCGGACTTTTTTCTTTTATTTCTTTAATCCATTTTTCTATCATTAAAAATATCTCCTTCAAAAGAAATATATACTATTATTACATAATTTTACTTTTAACCTCAATAACCAATGTATGAAAATCAAGACAATGCTTAAAGTTCTTATTAAATCAAAGACTTATTATTTAATTGACATGGAAGGAATGTTTTCTTATACTTAACACAACATTTCATATCTTTCTATCAGCGCATTGATTTGAGAGCCACGATCATGCAAAAAGACGCCAAAAAAGAAGATCTGCTTTCTCCCGAAATCCAGGAAGTTTTAAGAAGCGTCGTTCTGGCTATTCGCGCGGTAAAGCTTTATCCTGTTAACAATCCATCTTATTTTAATTCTGTAAAAAGATCATTCAGTACGCTCAATAATTATCTGCAAAAAAACGACGAATATCGACTTGGCGTGCATAAAAATTACATTATGTTTCAAAACATTCCTTTTGAAAAAAATCAAGATATCAATCAGCCTATCGCGCAGGATTTGTTTTTAAAAGGAATCCGCGAGATAATTTTTATTTCCGGACTGACTGAATCGGAGCTATTGGAATTTTATCAGGGACTTGCTTTGACGGCTGAAGACCTGGAGATGAGAGGCGGAATTACTTCTACTTTATGGGAAAAAGATATTCTCAATATTAAGGTCGCGGAAACAGGCCTGAATGAGGTTATCACAACACAGTCCACGAGACGCTGGGAAGAAAAGGTCACGGATAAAAACAGCGCCGCTCAAATTGAAAATGGCGTAAAAGAATTGGGTGCTCTTCAGCGCACGTTGGTTCTTTTTGACCTTACCGAAGATCCCTTTAAATTCGGCGAGAAAATTCTTGAATTGGCCCAGCAGATAAAAACAGAGAATGAAACTTTAGAAGACCGCCTCTTCGCTTTGTATAAAGAAGCGGGGAAAAAAATTGATAAGGAACAACCGGCACAAAGAGAAACCTTATATGAAGGTCTGGCTAAATCGGTTCTCGCGCTAGACCCTCGTTACCGCAACGGCTTTATTGCGGACAAGTTGTACGGCGCTTTGGACTCAGAGATAGCAAGTGAAGAAGGTCCCTTAATCGACCAGGTTGTGCCGGCTCTTAATCAGGAAGTACAATCCGGACGCTTTTCTGACGCCTGGACAGTGCAGCAGATTGCCGCGCTTCTTAAAAAAGCAGCAGCGCAGGAACCGGACGCACAGGGAGCGCAAAGTCACCTCGCCTATCTTCAGGCGCAACCCATTAACGAGGAGATTATAGCTTTTGCGCAGGAGTTGACTAAATATAGCCCTGAAGAAATGGAGGAATTTAAAACCGTTAACGAATCGGGTTCGGAATGGGATACCGTAAGGGCTGCCGCGCGAATTCTGATTTCTTTAATTCCTCATGCAAAAGAAGAAAGTCAAGCCGATAAGCATGGTAAAGACGAGACACTCTTTTCAGGCATTATCGCTCAACTCGAAAATATGCTCGAGTATCTTTTAAGAAAGCAAGATTATAATTATGCCACGCTTATTGTTCACGCATTGCAGACGCCCGTGGAGCCGGCGTTCAGGCTGAAGGTAAGTGATGCTTTAAGAAAAGCTTCCGCCCGGCTTGTAATTTTAGACGCGATAAA
>JBFZAV010000118.1:0-4009 GCA_041308745.1 Candidatus Omnitrophota bacterium
TTAAGCTTGACCCATGACCCTTGCTGCTTGACGCTGGAACTATTTTGCTGACGGCTGATTATGACTGACTTAATTGATAACTTTATTTATTTCATGGAAGTTGAAAGAGGGGTTAGCGCGAATACCACGGAATCCTATCGGAGAGATCTAAATAAATTTCTTGCGTACATTGATCGGGTAAAAAAAGAAATAAACGACGTTAAAAGGGAAGACATCGTAAACTTTCTCATGTTTCTTAAGGACCAGAATCTCGCAACCACGACAATTGCCAGAAATCTAGCATCTCTTAAAACATTCTGGAAATTTCTCTTGGCCGAAAGGTTTGTAAAAGAAAATGTCGCGGCAATAGTTGAAACCCCCAAAATCTGGAAAACGATTCCTGATGTTCTGAACAAGGAAGAGGTGGAAAGGCTTATAGAAGCTCCTTCCAAAAAAGGGTGGATGGGTCTCAGGGATAAAGCCATTCTCGAACTTATGTACGCGACGGGTCTCAGGGTTTCGGAGGCGGTAAATCTTAAAAAGGTTGATGTAAATATTGAGTCCGGGTATGTTAAGTGCATGGGTAAGGGCGGTAAAGAAAGAATAGTCCCTCTTGGCAGGATCGCAGGTGAAGCGATAGAAAAATATATAAAAACTTCCAGAGTTAAGCTGACTAAGCACGGAGAAGGTCCGGAGCTTTTTTTATCCAGGCTTGGAAAAAAGATTTCAAGGCAGAGTTTCTGGAAACTTATTCAGAAGTATGCCAAAGAGGCCGGAATAAATAAAAATATAACGCCGCATACCTTAAGGCATTCTTTTGCCACGCATCTTTTGGAAGGTGGGGCGGAGCTGAGGGGTGTGCAGGAGATGTTGGGGCATGCGGACATTTCGACAACCCAGATTTATACGCACATAAACAAAGATAAGCTAAAGGGTGTACATGAAAAATATCACCCAAGAGCGTAGGTTCGTACAATCGTATATCGTCGATCGTATATCGTCACGAAATGCGATAGTACGACATACGACAGTTCGACATACGATAGTACGACATACGACATACGATAGCACGAAACTATGGATCTAATAACAACACATGCAAATGCCGATTTTGACGCTTTAAGCGCGCTTGTCGCGGCTAAAAAGCTTTATCCAAAGGCAAGGCTTCTACTGCCCGGGTCTCAGGAGAAATCCGTAAGGAATTTTTTGTCTCTCATTAAGGATAAGATCGCCATTGAGAACGAAAAAACCTGCAAATTTGATGATGTAACGAAGCTTATAATCGTCGATACGCGCCATGCCTCAAGAATCGGCGAGGCCGCGAACATTATTAAAAGGAAAAAAGTAAAAGTTCATATTTATGATCATCATCCGCCTTCAGAAAGCGATATAAAGGCTGACAAAATTTTTTATGAAGAAGTTGGAGCGACGGTCACAATGCTTCTTGATATATTGAGCAAAAAGGGCAAGTTGGACCTGTCGCCGCTCGAGGCTACGCTGATGCTACTAGGTATCTACGAAGAGACGGGGTTTCTTTCATATAGAACTACAACGAAAAAGGATGTTGAAGTTGTGGGGAAACTTCTCGGTATGGGGGCGAACCTTGCGGCCGCATCAAGCTATCTAAACAGGGAACTGACGGGAGCGGAGCTGAAGGTTTTAATTGATCTTCTGGAGTCCATAAAAATATTGAACTTAAGCGGCATAGAGATCGCCTTCGCGAAAATCGATCTTCCTAATTTTGATGGGGAGCTGGGGACCGTCGTGCACAAGCTGGTTGAAGTTGAAAACTATCCCGTGATTTTTGCGATGTTTCGTCATAAAGACAAGGTAAGGATCGTCGCAAGGAGCAGAGTTGAATCCATAGATGTCAACAGGATAATGGGGGAATTTTCAGGCGGCGGGCATTCCTCCGCGGCAAGCGCGAAGGTTGAGAATTTAAGTTTCGGTGACATTCAGAATAAGATTATAAGGGCGTTAAGCAAAGTTGTTCTGCCCAGGATATATGCCAAGGACATTATGTCGTCTCCGGTCAAAACTGTTTCCGAAAATGAAAAAGTTAAAGATGTATGGGAGAAGCTCGAAAGCTGGGGATGCAAAGGGGCGCCATGTATTAATGAGAAAGGGGAATTATCAGGCATTATTACCGAGGGAGATATAAAAAAGGCTTTTAAAAGCAATATGGAGCATTCCAGAGCCAAGGGTTACATGAAAATTATTGTAAAAACGGCCAAGCCGGATACTCCTTTACATGTTTTGAGAGAAATAATGCAGGAGGAAGATAAGGGAAGAATTCCAATCCTTGATAAGCATAAACTCGTCGGAATAGTTACCCGTACAGATGTTTTGAGGCAGGTTCATAGTTCATTTTTTTATGATGACAAAAATCTTTCTAAAGAATCGCTGGGTTTTGCGAGAATGATAAACCGGAATTTGCCTAAAAAGCTGACGATGCTTATTAAAAAAATTGGCAGTATCGCCGATCATAAAGGGATGAATGCCTTTTTGGTGGGAGGGTTTGTCCGCGATCTTCTTTTGGGGGTTAAGAATTTCGATTTGGATATTGTGGTGGAGGGTAACGCAATTGATTTTGGTGAATATTTGTCAGGGAAGATCGGGGGAAGTCTGGTTGTCCATAAAAAATTCGGAACATGCACAATAGTTCAGCCCTGGCCAAGCTGGCTGGGCGAGGCGCGTCACGGGGACAAGAAGTTTAAAATTGATATCGCGACCGCCCGAATAGAAAAATACGAAAGGCCCGCGGCTTTGCCTAAAGTTGAATTCAGCTCCCTGAAAGAGGATCTTTCAAGGCGGGATTTTACGATCAATGCGATGGCGGTTAACATAAACAGCCGGTCCTTCGGGTTTTTTATAGATTTTTTCGGCGGAAAACATGATTTGAAGAAAAAGACTATAAGGGTTCTGCATGATAAGAGTTTTATTGATGATCCTACAAGAATTTTCAGGGCTGTCAGATTTGAACAGAGGCTTAAATTTGAAATCGAGAAGCATACGGCATATTTAATTCAGCATGCCATAAAAGAAGAGATGTTTTTAAGAACAGAAAAGCAGAGAATACGCGACGAGGTAATTCTTATACTCAAGGAAAACTGCCCGGAAAAGGCCGTTTTGAGGATGAAAGAGCTTCATGAGCTCAGGTTTATCCATCCTTCTTTAATTCTTCCAAAAGAAATTGAGAGGGTCTCGGCTAACATAAAAACCCAGGTCATGTGGTATGAAACCGCAAACGTGAGAAGAAGAATCCTTGATGTTTGGCTCATATATTTTATGTTCATGCTGGATAAGCTTTCATTTAAGGAAACGGAAGAGGTTCTTAAAAACTTTGTTTTTACAAGAAGCGAATCGATCAGGGTGCTTTCGTATAAAAAGAACAGTTCAAAGGTTATCAGAGAGCTTGCCTCGAGAAAAAAGGTTCTTCCAAGCAGGATTTTTATGCTGCTTGAACCTCTTTCGCATGAGACAGCATTGTGCATGCTTTCAAAATCAAAATCCAAACTGGTTCATAAAAGGATACGAAAGTTTTTTACAGATTATAACGGTGTCACTCTCAAGATTAAAGGGCACGACTTAAAAAATGAGGGGATCGAGCCCGGACCAAAATATAAAAGCATCTTCGATAAAGTTTTATGCAAAAAACTTGACGGCAATTTGAAGACGAAACAGGAAGAGCTCGAGTACTTAAGAAAAATACTTGGAAAGAATTAAGGATTTCGTCTATCGTATAGCGTATATCGGAGTGAATACCATCTACGATAGGTGACAGTCAGATAGCACTATAGTACGATAGCGCGATATACGATGTTAAGGAGGCAGTTATGTTTGACAGAATGGACAGGATGTCAAGCCTTTTGAATAGAGAAATATCTTCAATTCTTCAGGAAGATGTAGATGATCCCTGGGTAAAAAATATTACCATAACTGAAGTTGAGGTAACAAAAGATATGAGTTTGGCTAAGGTCTATTATGTCTGTTTTTCAGAGTTAGAAAAAGAAGTTGTGCAAGAAGGTCT
>JBFZAV010000119.1:0-3335 GCA_041308745.1 Candidatus Omnitrophota bacterium
ATTATCATATACACTTTGTTTTGTATGAAAACTGCAAATAAGAGAAAAGATTCTGTATCAAGAATTGAGCTTGAAAATCTGTATGAAAAGACCAAAAAAGAGCTGGATATTCTCTCTAAAATAACCAGCGACATGATGCAGTCTCTTGACCTTGACCACATACTCAATACTGTTCTTTCCGCCATCGTCTCATCCGACATAATGGACTTTGACAGGGCCATTTTATTCTTAAATAACGCCGAAAAAAATGAACTTGTGGGGAAAATGGCCTTGGCCAAAAATCAAGACGAGTTTTCTTTAAACAAGACTATAAAAAATATTAAACTTCCATTCGATATAAGCGGAGGCAGACTTTCATGTATATTGCTTAATGAACTTAACTCCAGGGATTTTCTTACTGTTAAGCTTAAAACAAAAAACGAGTCGCATGGAATGCTTTTTGTCGACAACAACGTTTCCGGACGGCCCCTCTCGGAAGACAACCTGCGCATGCTAAATCTTCTCGCGGATCATGCGGCGCTGGCCGTTGAAAACGCGAAGCTCTATAGCGAATCCATACACTTATCAAGTACAGACTGGCTTACAGGCCTCTGGAACCCCCGCTATTTCTACGGGGTGCTTGATGAGATTTTTAGAATTGCAAATGAAAAAAAATCATGCATAACCCTGATAATGATAGACATTGATAACTTTAAAAGGTTTAATTACAATATGGGCCACCCTAACGGTGACAAAGCCATAGCTACCGTCGCTGATACAATTAAAAGTTTTTCAAGAAAAAGCGATTTCGCCTGTAGGTACGGAGGAGAAGAGTTCTCGATAGTAATGCTTGAAACTCCCAAGGAAGGCGCGATTGTAATAGCCGAAAGGCTCCGAAAGCAAGTTGAAGAAACATTTAAAAATGATCCTTCAATACCTGAAAATTTAAAACCCACAATAAGCCTGGGTATTGCTACATTCCCTTTTGATTCACACGATAAAGAAGGCCTCATAAAAAACGCTGATCACGCTTTATATGAGGCCAAGAAAACCGGTAAAAATAAGATCTGTCTCTTCCCTAACTAAATACTTGCCGGGATTTCTTCTTCCAGAGGTTTTTCCTCTTCGCGGAATTTTACCGATACAACCTGCGACACGCCTTTTTCCTGCATGGTTATTCCGTACAATATATCTGCAAGCTGAATCGTCATTCTGTTATGTGTAACTATCAAAAACTGTGATAGTTTCAGGAATTCCCTCAGAACACGGCTGAACCTGACCACGTTCGATTCATCAAGAGGCGCATCAATTTCGTCAAGGATACAGAACGGGCTCGGGTTCACCTTAAATATCGCGAATATGAGGGCTATAGCAGTCATGGCCTTTTCTCCGCCGGAAAGAAGCGTAATGTTCTGCAGTTTTTTCCCGGGAGGCCTCACAATGATGTCTATACCGCATTCAAGAGGATTATTTTCATCTTCAAGAACAAGCTCAGCCTTGCCCCCATTAAACAGCATTTTAAAATAATTCGCAAATTCGCGCTGAATACCCTCAAAAGTATCCATAAACATCTTCTTTGTTGTCTTATTAATTTTAGATATGGCCTGAAGCAGGCTCTCCCTGGCCTGTGTAAGGTCATCACTTTGTTTTTTCAAGAATGCAAACCTCTCCTGAAGCTCTTTATGCTCTTCAACGGCGCCTAAACTTACCTCTCCCATTCTGTCCAGCTGGTCTTTGATGTCAGCAATTTTAGCGGCTGTTTCTTCATCATTAAAATTGTCGCCAAGTTCAACTTGCATCTCATTAAGCCTTACCTTGTAAGTGTCCTGGATTCTGGAAACAAGAGACTCTCTCCTATATTCCACTTCCTTCTTCTTTATGTCTATATCTCTCGACTGATTGCGCACCTCATCAAGCTTCGCCTCTTTTTCCCTTATCTTTTCCTCTTCAGCTCTCAACATCTCGGCGAGATCGTCTTTTCTCTTGGCTTTTTCTTTAAGCTCATGGGACCTTGCTTCCCTGTTCGAGACAAGCTCAGTGTTCCTCTCTTCCAAAAATTTCATCTCGCTGTTTAACTCATTAATGCGTTTTGAACTCTCTTCTATCCTTAAACGTTTTTCATTTACACCATCTTCAATTCTGCAAAAACTTTCTTTTGCCCTCTCAAGATTATCCGACAGGTTTTCCTCTTCCTTTTTAAGAGACGATAGCTCGGCCTTCACGTCCGAAATCTGGAATATAACCTCTTCGCGTCTGCGGGTTTCGTCATGTATGATTCTCTGATACTCATCGATGCTGTTCTGAATGCCGGCTTTCCTCTCTTGGAGCTCATTAAGCCTGGCGTTGGCCTCTTCGCCTTTCTGTTTGAGCTCACTTATGGACTCCACTTCCTGCCTTAGCTCGGATTCAACAACAGAAAGTTCTTCAAAAAGCGAATCAAACTTATCTTTAACAGAATTTTTCTTTGAACAAACTTCGTTGAGCACGATTTGTCTTTCTCTAAGATCTCCTTCGAGTTGCCTTTTTCTCGTTTCCGCCTCTTTCATCCATGCCGAGAGTGAAGTTATCTCTTCTCTAAGAACGGCAATTTCATTTTCGATTCCTTTTTCCTCTCCCAACAGCTGTTCAACCTTTTCTTTTCTGCCGAAAAGCGAAACACTTTTCCTCTCCGAAAAATTTATGGTCCGGTGAGCCCCTTTTTGAAAGATCTCGCCGTTTCGTCCTACAATTTTGATTCTGTTGCCGATCTGGTTTACGGCGCTTCTCGTGGACTCGCTGGAAGACGAAACAAGAACATCGCTTAACATGTTTTTCAGGGCTTTTATGTAGTATTCATTTCCTTTAATTATTCCGGATATGTCGCCCGCAAAAGCCGCGAACGGCTCTCCTATTTCCTTACAATCGGCCATGGAATTAAGCTCATCCATAATTAAAAAGCTGGCGCTTTCCAGTTTGCTTTCCCTCAAGTAGCTCGTAACATTGTCCGCGACAATCCTGGAATCAACAACAATCGCCTGAGACAGTTCGCCAAGAAGGTGCTCCATACTCTCTTCATAGTTTTCTTCAACGCTTACAGTTTCGGAAAGTATGCCGTGAACCCCTCTAAACCTTTCATCTCCCGTCTCTACAAGACGCATGATTTCCTTGGTCGTTTCGTTAATGCCTTCCCTTTCCCTTATTAATTTTTCCAGAAACTCCCTCTGCGGCCTTATTTTGTGGAGCTTTTTCTCGCCTTCAGTCTGTCTATCTTTTAAATTGTTTAATTTGCCCGAATTTGAATTATACTCTTCGCTGAACGCGCTTGCCTCGCGTTCTTTTTCCTCCATCCTTAAACGCTCTTCGGAAACCCTCGCCTC
>JBFZAV010000120.1:0-3888 GCA_041308745.1 Candidatus Omnitrophota bacterium
ATTATATTTTCAGCCACGTACAATCCCAGACCTGCGTCCTTGCGGTCCTTTGTAGTAAAAAACGGGTCAAAGATTCTTTTCAGGCTTTCTTCGGAAATTCCTGTTCCCGTATCCTCGATTTCCACAAGTAACGCTTTTTCACCGAGCCGAAAGTTATCCTGGGCCCTTCTGCCAATGCCATCTCTTATTTCTTCTAATTTTTTATTAAAACTGCGGATACGGATCTTTCCTCCGTCCGGCATCGCCTGCGCCGCATTCAATAATATGTTTACGAATACTTGTTCTAATTTGTTTTTATCCGCCAAATCCTTAAAGATGTCTTTCTTTACATCTATTGTGGTTTCTATATTTTCAAATCCGTGCCTTGCCTTCGCCGAGGCCAAAGAATTTTCTAAAAGAGGGCGTAACGCTTCCGTTTTTAAACGCACACCTCTGACCTTGGAAAAATCAAGCAGGGAGTTTATAATATTATCCGCCCTATTGATATTATCCTTAAGTATGCCCAGGGTCTTTCGGACATCCGCCTCTTTGACGGACAGCCTGCTTTCCAGATATTTAACTCCTTGCAGCATTATCTCTAACGGATCCTTCACCTCATGGACTAAGCCGCTGGCAAGCTGGCCGATGGCATTCAATTTTTCGGATTGGATAAGCTGATTTTGTATTTCGCCAAGTTTTGCATACGCCTCCTTAAGCGCTTCTTCCGCCTTCTTGTGCTCGGTGATATCGCGGCCTTCGGGAATCATGAATATCACTTTTCCCTTTCCGTCCTTCACCGGCTTGAGAGAGAAGTCAACGTCGTGCAATGTGCCGTCTTTCGCCATGTGTGTTGCTTCAAAGCGGAAGAATTCTCCTTGGGCTACTTTTTTTATTGCCTGCCGCAATTTTTCCTGCAATTCGGGAGAATGAGCCCACCATGGGGTCTGCCAGAAAGGCTTCTTTAAAACATCCGCTAACCCGATTCCGCTAAATTCCAACGCAGTCCTATTCGCTTCTATCAAAGTTCCGTCCGGAGTCATCAAGCCGATAAATTGAAAGGTTTGGTCATAAAGAGCGCGTATCTTTCTCTCGCTTTCCTTAAGCGCCTCTTGAGCTTTCTTCCCCTCGGTGATGTCTCGCGAAATCGTAGAAAGTATATCCACTTCCTTATCGGCCCCCCTATGGGCGGAGAGCACCATCGAAACCGGAATCTCATGCCCATCCCTTATATTCAGAAATGCGGATTCGCCCTTCCAAATCCCGTCGCGCATGACGATAGGAAAGACCTCGTCAATAAATATCTTGTTCGCCCATTGAGGATGCACATCGGAAACTTTCAGCTTTGCGACGTCTTCATCTTCGCCGATTCCGACCATCGTACGGCCGGCTTTATTTATATATACGATATGTTTATCCTTAGCATCCGCAAATCCGATAAAATCAGGAGCGGATTCAAGAATGGAAACAAGGCGCTTTTGCAGTTCCTGCATCTTCTTACGCTCTTCAATCTCATCCCTCAAATCCACGGTTGTCCGTGCCAGCTCTACGGAGCGCCTTATGACTTTATCATCCAGCTCTTTGCGTTCCGATTCACATTTCTCGAGCCTTGCGATCCGTTTTTGCAGGATCTTTATTTCTTCAATGAGTTCTTCTTTAGTCCTCAGCGCCATTTTTATTCCTTTACATGCAACTGCTTGGCTCTAAACCTAATTGGAACCAAAGGGATCTTTGAATAATCCCTTTATCGTATCCGCGGTCTGCTTACCCGCTTCCTGCGCCCTGGATTCTGCGCTCGTAACCGACTCTTGCGCGCCGGAGAAAACCCCGCCTGCGGCGCCCTGTAACCCTTTGAGGTCGAAATTGACAAGAGAGGCTATCGATGTATTCGTCAGCGCTTTAACAATTATCAGATTTACCAACGCATACGGATTATCGACGTTACTATAGCGTTCATTAAAGTTGATATTGAATTCTTGCACTTCCGGCGTGTTTCCTTTCGAATAATCTTTGTACGTGACCTTTCCTATGCTAAGCGCGAGCGAATCTATCTTTACCTGAGGGGCCGCCTTGCCTGATGTTTTCTGAGATGCCGGGGTGGCTTCTTTCTGCGCCTGTACGGACTTAAGCGTCTTTAGATTCAGCTTCCCCTGAGCATTCTTGAGCACCACAAGCTCCTTAAGCGCGAGACGGACTTCTTGAAGATGCATCTTGCCGCGTATGAGAGCGGGAAGATCGTAGCGTACGTAAATCTCAGGAATATCAATCATAGTGCGATCGGGAAACTCTGGGGGATTAAACAATCGGAGGTTTTTGATATCAACTATCGGCTTAAGGATGCCAACATGGAGGCTCCCTATGGCAAGCTTGAGGCCTGTAGCAGACTCCACGCCTTTTTCAACTGAGGCCTTTATGATGCTATCTTTGGCAAGTAACACTGCTAATATCACAACTCCCAGGACTAAAAGTATAATCGAGAGTTTCTTCATAGGATTGGCTCCTTTGGCTGCGTTGAAAAACCCCTCCGCTCTTATCCCTGCTTTGCCTGACTTTTTTTCAGCGTGTTTATGCCTTTTACCACGAGAAAAATCGAAAATGCGACAATCAGGAAATCGATCACGGTATTTATGAACTGCCCGTAATTGAGAGTCACCGCGGGAATTGAGGGAGTCGGCGGTGTATTGAGTATTGCTGCTTTAAGGGTTACTTTAAGGCTTTTAAAATCCACACCGCCCAGCAAGAGGCCGATAGGAGGCATGATTACATCATTCACCAAAGAACTCACTATCTTTCCAAACGATGCCCCGATCACGATACCTACCGCCATATCAACCGCATCGCCCTTCACTGCGAATTCCTTAAACTCCTTTATGATCGACATCATGGCCTCCTTTATATACTTATCTTAATTACCGGCCTTGCGATAACCGCTTTTATAAAAATATGTTACAAGTTTTTTCACCTGGGCCTTATTTCTATTATAGCCGATGCAACAATATTATCAAGGAAATTCGGCGTTTCCCTGAGGCTACGCGGCGAAAAGACAGATCCTGCTCCGGAGGAAAATCATTTTTGAGAAAACTTGACTGAGGGAATTTAGGGGAAATTACGCAAAGCGGACTTATTCTGTGTATAAAAATGGGAGGGCTATTAAACACCTCTTAAACAATTTCTTCATTCTCGCAAGTCTTTGCATCATGACTTGGAATAATCACTCCTATTTTCATATTACTCCTCCTTATCCGGGCATGATGGCTGATATTACCACAAACCCGCCCCTGCCAAAGCCTTTCCTGGGCCTCTCAACTGAATTCATCTTATCCGGGAAATTATATATCGTTTGATAATACGAAATTCTGGTAAAACCTGACATCGTAAGCAAATCAGCGACTTCTTTGGCGCCGAGAAAATGTGCCTGCTTATAGAACAGGCTCTTTTTCTCCTGATAAAACCTGCCTAAAAAACTATCCTTATCAATAATACCGATAATAATCTTGCCGCGCTTCTTTAAGACCCTTTTAGCTTCTATCAATACCTTGACGGGATCTTTGACAAAACATAAAGTAATAATAATAGCGATATAATCAAACGCAGAACTATCAAACGGCAATCTTTCTCCTTGAGCACGGCGTATCTCTATGCCTCTTTTGCTGGCAATTTTAAGCATATTTTCAGAAGGATCGACCCCGTACTTGATTCCCAATCCCAAAGCGAATCTTCCCGTGCCAACGCCGATCTCCAATCCCGCGCCTTTCTTAGGCACAACTTTTTTCAATGCTTTGATTTCTGATAAATAAGCAAATGTATGGCTATCGTACCATGCGTCATATTTTTTATAATACGTATCGAAAATATCGCTCATAAACCCAAGTCTCCAAACAGGCCGTCGTAAAATCTTTTTAGATGCTCGTA
>JBFZAV010000121.1:0-8020 GCA_041308745.1 Candidatus Omnitrophota bacterium
TGATAGCAAGAAATAGCCACGTATAAAACAAAATTGTTTCAAAAATAAAAGCCGATGGGATTAACTCCCTCGGCTTTTTTTGTGAAAAGTGGTAAAAAGGATGCTCCCTACTTAACTATGCGGATCTTGACACGAATAAGTCCTTTGTCGATATTCGCGATAGCTCTAAATGCGGCCTTTGTAAGATCGATCACCCGGCCCGCCTTGTATAATCGTTTTGCCGGACCCCTGTCGTTCACCCTGACAATAACTTTTTTGCCGTTTTCGATATTCGTGACTTCCAGAAGTGAACCGAAAGGAAAATCCCACGAGGCGCATGCTATTTTGTAATGATCGAATTCTTCCCCATTAGCGGTATGCTCATTAATGCCCGGGGACTCTTTGGAATACCATGACGCTATACCGCAAATAGTCTCGACAGATGAAACTAATGTGTTTGGTATGGGTTGGACGTTTATTATATCCGGAACTATCGGGTCGGATGAAATGTCAGAGCACACCATGAAAGATAAAGCGAAACATGTTACTACCATGATTTTCGCCAATATTTCTGTCAGGTAACCGTAATTGATAAGCCTGTTCAAGCGCACTCTCCCTTTATCTATAAAAGCAGCGAATATAAACTAACTTTATCCTCGCTTAAAACGTACCATAAAGAGAACCAAAAGGCAACTTTTGCGCAAGGAAAATCTATTGAGTCGTTTTGAGGAAAATTCTGGAAAAATCGTCAAAATTATTCCAGCCGTCGCCGAATGCGACACAGCTTGAGGGGGGGTAAGAATAAAAATGTGAAAAAAGTGAATGTAGATGCCCTAAAAATGCGTCTATATGTAGGGAGGCAGTATTAAGATTTTAAGCTATTGCTCACTAATGCCAGACAATCAGAAGGAGGTTTATTATGGCGTTTTTGTTTGAGAAGTTAGATGTGTATCAGCGGGGAGGAAAATTTGTTAGTAAGGTCTTGGCGCTTTGCCAAGACTTGCCCAAGGGAAACTCATTTCTTGCAGATCAATTACGAAGATCCTCCACATCGATTATACTAAATATAGCAGAGGGAAATGGGCGATTTTCTAAGAAGGATCGAAAACAATTTTTTGTTATTGCAAGAGGCTCTTGTTTCGAATGCGTGCCAATACTTCAGCTGTTTATGGCACATTGTCTTATTGGCCAGACTGAATATACTGAATTAATTAATGAATTGGAGATTATCGGAAAAATGCTGAGTGCATACATAAGAAATACTTTTGATAATAGCAATTAATTGAGCAATAGACCATTGGAGCATTAGACCGCAATAGAACATTGTCTTTCCTCTTAAATGCTCCATTGTTCCAATGTTCTATTGCTCTAAATTTTAAGGCCTTCTCCTGTTTTACCAGGAGAAGGCCTTAAAATTTGGTGAGCCGCGTTGGACTCGAACCAACCACCCACGCCTTAAAAGGGCGTTGCTCTACCGGATGAGCTAGCGGCCCGTTACTTATTTATTTCGTCTTCTTTTTCTTTAAGAGCTTCGTCGATGAGTTTTATATATTTGTCGGTAAGATTTTGTACCTTGTCTTTGGCTTCAAATTTATCGTCTTCCGTCATATTGTTATCTTTTTCAGCTTTTGCCGCGGCTTCATTTGCGGCGTGTCTTGTGTTTCTTATCGAAACCCTTCCTTCTTCGGCCATGCGGTGCAGAAGTTTCTTAAGTTCATCGCGTCTCTCGTGCGTAAGCTGAGGAAGCGAAAGCCTTATAACTTTGCCGTCATTGGTCGGCGGTATGCCGATTTCTGAAATCTGTATGGCCTTTTCAATTGCCTCAATAGAATTTTTATCCCAGGGCTGAATTACTATGAGTCTCGGTTCCGGCGTTGTTATACTGGCAAGCTGTTTGAGTATTGTTTTCGTCCCGTAGTAATCAACTTTAACGCTGTCAACAAGGCTGGGATGCGCCCTTCCCGTTCTAACGGTCGAAAACTGGTGCTTGATGGCGTCAAGAGCCGCCTGCATCTTTTTTTCAGATTCTTTAATTATTTTAGTGACTTCCGTTGCTTCAACCATATTAACCACTCCCCTGAAATTAGTAGGTTTTTTATTTTTGCATATTAACGGATTACGGTTCCCACTTTTTCGCCGTTAACAACCTTTTTAATATTCCCTTTTTTCTTGATATTAAAAACTACTATGGGAAGATCATTGTCCATGCAAAGACTTACTGCGGTAGCATCCATAACTTTGAGTTTGTTTTTCAGGACTTCTATATAGGTAAGCTCTTTAAAGATCTTTGCGGACTTATGTTTAACCGGATCCTTCGTATACACGCCGTCAACTTTCGTGGCCTTCATCACAAGATCAGCATTTATCTCTATCGCTCTAAGCGCGGCCGCCGTATCCGTCGTAAAATAAGGATTGCCTGTTCCGCATACAAATATTATTACTCTTTTTTTCGAAAGATGCCTTAACGCCCTTCGCCTTATATACGGTTCAGCCAGTTCCTTCATTTCGATGGCTGTCATCACGCGGGTATCTACATCCGCTCTTTCCAAGGCATCCTGAAGCGCAAGCCCGTTAAGCATGGTGGCCAGCATGCCCATATAATCGGCGGTTGATCGATCCATTCCTTTGCTTGCCGCGGAAAGACCTCTAAAAATATTCCCCCCGCCTATAACAATGGCAAGCTGACACCCTGTTTTTAAAACGTCTTTGATCTCGCGGGCAATTGAATCATTTACAATGGGATCAATACCAAACCCCTGCGAACCCATCATGGCTTCACCGCTGATTTTTAAAAGAACTCTTTTATGTCTTTTGTTTTTTTCCGCCATAAGTTTTCCTATCCATAATCCGCTGGTCGCCGGTCGCTGGCGACCAGCGGCTAGTTACGCTTCTTCGCCAACCTGATATCGCACAAACCTTCGAACAACAATATTTTCGCCTATCTTTGATATAACTTGAGTTATAAGATCCTGGATCTTGATGTTTGGATCTTTAATATACGGTTGTTCCAGAAGGCAAACTTCGGAAAAATATTTATCGAGCTTACCTTCAACAATTTTTTCAATCACATTCGCAGGCTTCCCGGTTATCTGCGTGCGGAAAATATCCTTTTCTCTTTCTACGGCCGCCGGATCAACTTCATTTCTTGAAACATAAATCGGATTACTTGCGGCTATCTGCATGGCAATCTCTTTTACCATCATTTTAAAATCATCGTTTCTTGCGACAAAGTCGGTTTCGCAGTTAACCTCAACCAGAACGCCTATTTTATTCCCCAGGTGAATATATGTGTCTATTACCCCTTGCGAAGCCGCTCTTGTGGATTTCTTCGCGGCTTTTGAAATGCCTTTTTTTCTCAATACATCAATAGCCTTTTCTATATCCCCGCCGGCCTCTTTTAAGGCGGCGCTGCATTCCATCATCCCGGCCGATGTTTTATCTCTTAATTTCTTTACCGCATCCATAAAACTCATACGTTAACTCCTTTATTTACAGGGCGCCCTTCATATTTATATCGCCCTCAACATCGCCTTCTGCCTCTTTTTCAACGATCTCTTCAGGCCTCTGCTCCTCCGGCTCTTTTACCGCAGGCTTCTTAGGAGCTTCCGGTTTTCGTTTCGGCGCCGGCCTTTCCGCCTTTGTTTCTTTTTTAACCTCAGGCTTTTCCTCTTTCCTGGCCGGTTGCGCGGTTTTCTTGCCGGAAGCGGCGAATTCATTTGTGCCCTTTTCAACCTGCCCTACCAGAGTTGAAACAATATACTGAATGGATCTAATGGCGTCATCGTTGCCTGGTATCGGAAAATCTATTAAATCCGGGTCGCAATTGGTATCAACCAACGCAATTACGGGTATCTTCATTTTTTTTGCTTCTTTAACGGCGATGGCTTCGTCGTCTGAATCGATTACAACCAGCACGCTTGGAAGCGTCACCATGTCTTTGATTCCGTCAAAATATTTTCTTAATTTTCCCTCTTCTCTGTCATAGTGGGCCTTTTCTTTTTTTGTCAAAGAGACAAAATCTTCGGTTTCCTTGAGCTTTTGAATGTCGCGAAGGCGGTTTATGCTTTTACGTATAGTTTCAAAATTTGTCAGGCATCCCCCGAGCCATCTTTCATTTACGTAAAACATCCCGCATTTTTCGGCCTGCTCCTTAATTATCTGTTTGGCTTGCTTTTTTGTGCCAACAAAAAGAACTCTGCCGCCCGAAGAAGCAACATCATGTAAAAAATTTGCGGCCTCAAGCAGAGCTTTCTCGGTTTTTTCAAGATCAATGATATAAATACCGCTTTTTTTACCGAAAATAAACTGTTTCATTTTCGGATTCCACTTATTGGTCTGATGACCAAAATGTACGCCATTTTCCAGTAATTCTTTAATAACAGCTGATGTCTCTGACATAATACTCGACTCCTATTTCCTCTCGTTAGGTTGTTATTTGGTTGATTTTTTTCTTTATCCAGCAATAGTTGGAACGATTATTATATATAAAAACGTCACAAATGCAAGTATTTTTTTACTTGTTTCATTTGAATTGCATATCATAAAGCTTTTTATATAAAGAACTTCTGGAAAGAAGTTCCGCGTGCTTGCCTATATCCTTTATGCGTCCTTCCTCCAGAACTACAATCTTGTCGGCATGGGTAATTGTGCTAAGTCTATGTGCTATAACAATTACCGTTCTTCCTTTCATTAGGTTATTGACGGCTTCCTGGACCAGTTTTTCGCTCTCGGTATCAAGCTGGCTGGTAGCTTCATCCAGTATAAGTATGGGGGGATTCTTGTATATCGCCCTCGCTATCGCTATCCTCTGTCTCTGGCCTCCGGAAATTTTAACACCCCTTTCGCCTATGACCGTATTGTACCCTTCGTGGAAATTACTGATAAAATCATGCGCATTGGCCGCCTTCGCAACCCTTACAAGCTGTTCTTCGTCTACATCAGTATGGCCGTAGGTAAGGTTGGCCTTAACGGTATCGTTAAATAACAGTGTTTCCTGGGTAACAAGTCCTATTTTATCTCTCAAGGAGTTTATGTTCATATCCCTAACGTCTATGCCGTCTATGGTAACGCTTCCTTCTGTGGCATCATAAAACCTCGGTATAAGATTAACCAAACTGCTTTTACCGCCGCCCGAAGGCCCCACAAGAGCGACAATTTCCCCTCTTTTTATTTTCAGCGTTACATCCTGAATAACATAATCTTTATCGTATTTAAAATAAACTTTGTCGATACTTATTTCTTTTTCAAATTTCTCGATTTTCACCGCGTCCGGTTTATCTTTTATTGTTACCGGCGTGTCCAAAAGTTCAAAAATACGGTCAGCGGCGGCCATGGCCTGCTGATTTATGCTATAGATGTTGCTCAATTTCTTGACGGGTTTCATCATGGAAAAAATAGCGCCCAAAAACGCGGCAAAAACGCCGAAAGAAACTTCTCCGCTGATAATACTAGCTCCTGCGACCCACATGATTATCGCAACACAAAGCACTGATACAGATTCGGTTAAAGGGCTTACGAGCTTCATCCTTTTAATGGCCTTCATATTAAGCTTGTAATAATGCTGGTTCTGCTCCCTAAACCTGTTGTATTCATAATCCTGCATGCAAAAAGATTTAACAAGCTTTATCGCGGTAATTGTTTCAAGAAGCATATTGTTAATGTCCCCTATTTTTTCCTGGCTTCTTTTGCTTATTTTTCTTAAGTGTTTTCCTATTCTTATGACGGGATACAGTATGAGGGGAAAAACAATGAGGCTCAAAATGATAAAGCTCCATGGAACTTTTCCGTAGACTTTGAAGACAACCAGCGCGCCTGCGTAAAAAATAATCTCTATCGGCTGGGCAAAAATATCGGCTATTCCGCTTCCGATGGCGTCCCTTATAACCGCTGCATCATGGGTAATGCGCGACATCAGCATCCCCGTCGGGCTGTGACTATAAAAATCCATCGAAAGATCCTGAAGCTTGCGATAAATGCTGTTTTTAACGTCCATTATAACCTTCTGGCTGAGGTCGCCGATAAAATATTCCTTTAGAAACTCAAAGAGCCCTTTAAGAAAAAAAATCACGACAATCGCGAGGGTCATCAGGTTTAAAAGCTGGAGTCTCGGCAGTTCATTGCACTTATTAATCAGCTCTGTTATGAAAAGGGGAAGGTTGACCCCGCTTGGAACCGAAATATCCTTACCCGTTATAACTTTGTCAATAAGGGGTATTATAAGCGCAAGCGGACTGGCGGCAAAAGCCGACGCCAGTATCATGCAGAAAACAGCCATGGCCAGAACTCCGCCGTGACTTGTTAAAAGTTTTAAAAACCTGCCAAAATTCTTCATCTTAAGCCTTTGATTTTAACACATGTCTCCTTGCTTTGTCGAGGAGTAAAGAGGTAAAGAAGCACAGAGGTAAAGAAGTAAAGGGAATACAAAATCTTTATTTCTTTGCCTCTTTGCCTCTTTATTTCTTTTTAACAAGCAATAACCCTTGCCTCTTGCCCTCATATGCTAAGAGTGTTATAATGCTCGGGATTAATATTATTATCTCTACTTATGCACAAGGATTGACATATGCCAGAACAATTAAAAGTAGCTGTTATCGGAACGGGGCACCTGGGCACGTTTCATGCTAAAGTATATAATCACCTTTCAAAGAGAAAAAATATCAAGCTTGTAGGCGTGTGCGACGTGCGCGAAGATGCCGCTAAGGAAATCGCAAGAAAGTATCACTCGACTGCGTATACAAATTACCACGATCTTCTTGATAAGGTAGATGCTGTAAGCATCGTTGTCCCCACAAGTTTACACTATCATGTAGCAAAAGATTTTCTTAAGGCTGGCATTCATGTCTTAATCGAAAAACCAATAACAAAAACAATCGAAGAAGCCGACACTTTAATAAAAATAGCCGAAGAAAAAAAACTTATTCTGCAGGTCGGGCACATAGAACGGTTCAATGCGGGCATCCGCGCAATAGAACCATTAATAAAAAAACCGCGTTTTATTGAATGTCAGAGGCTTGGTTCAATTAAAAAAATAAATCGTATAAAAGATGTTGGTGTTGTTTTGGATCTTATGATACATGACATAGATATAATTTTGGGTCTTGTTAATTCCAAGGTTAAAAGCATTGAGGCTGTGGGCGTAAGCACAGTATCCGAGCATGAAGATATGGCAAACGTCCGCCTCACTTTCCAAAATAATTCTATCGCGGACATAACGGCTTCGCGCGTAACAAAAGAAGAAACAAGAAAGATTAGAATCTTTCAGGAAAATTCATACATACTTCTTGATTATATGCATCAGGAGGCCTTCTTGTACAATAATATCAACGAAAAAGTGGACAAGATAAAAATTAAGATAAGAAAAAAAGACGCCCTCAAAGTTGAGCTTAAATCTTTTGTTGAATGTGTCCGCAAAAAACAAAAACCGCTGGTTTCAGGTCTAGAGGGCCGCCAGGCGCTGCGCGTTGCTTTGGATATATTGGACAAGATCAAAAGCAGCCCTCAACCCGACAAACTTATATGAATATCCTCCTCATAACCGGAGAACCATCCGGGGATTCACACGGCGGGAAACTCGTTAAAGAGCTGAAGAAACTCTATCCGGAAGCATTTTTCTGGGGTATCGGCGGAAATGAAATGAAAGATGCGGGCGTTCACCTTTCACAGCATGTTAAAGACCATTCGCTGATCGGCGCAATTGAAATAATTAAACATCTTCCTCGGATTTTCAGCCAGATGAACGCGATAAAAAGAGAGGTCGTAAAAAGAAAACCCGACCTCGCAATTCTCATCGATTACCCGGGTTTTAATTTAAAAATAGCCGAATTTCTCAAAAAACAAGGTATTCCCACGATCTATTATATAATCCCCCAGGTTTGGGCATGGGGCGAGGCAAGAGTTAACGCTTTGAAAAAATTCACCGACAAGTGCCTTGTTATTTTTAATTTTGAACAGGCGTTTTTATCAAAGTTCGGTATTAGCGCCGAATTTGTCGGCCACCCTCTTATCGATAAAGTGCCTGCAATTAATGCTGACCGGAAAAACA
>JBFZAV010000122.1:0-9915 GCA_041308745.1 Candidatus Omnitrophota bacterium
AGTTTTCCGACTCAATTCTGGCCGATTATGCGCAGTATCAGGTGGGTTATCTCCTGAAAGAAACCGGAAGGTCGGAAGCCTCGATACTTGCTTTTCAGTCATTTGTGGTGAACTTTGAAAAATCGCCTTTATCAGACAAGGTTTATTATCAGCTTGGAATGGCATATGCCGAAAAAGGCGATTATGAATCCTCCGCCAAATATTACGAAAAAATTATCAAACAATTCCCGGACAGTTCGCTTGCCGGCGAAGCCGCTTTAAATCTGGCAGATGCCTTGCACAACCTTGGTAAATATGCTGAAGCTCTTAAGCTGTATGAAAGTTTAAACGGCTATAGTAAAAATGCCGCTTTCTCGGAAAGACTGCTCTATCAACTGGGATGGACATATTATAAGCTTGGAGATGAGAAGAGGGCTTTAGATTTTTTTAAAAGATTATTAAAGGAAAACCCCGGAACAGAACTAAACCCCGGGATCAAGCTTTGGTTCGGCGAGTACTATTACGGCAAGAGCGATTTTGATAAGGCCCAAGGCTATTTTAGGGAGGTTATTGACGGCTACCCCGACAGTTATTTTGCCGAGGAAGCATATTACTGGCTGGGGTGGGCATTGTATGATGCCAACAAAACCGAAGAAAGTATAAAACACTTTAATCAGATGCTTGAAAAATACCCCGACACGGAATGGGGGCCGAAGATAATTTTAACCATTGGTGATGTTTTCAGAAAAAAAGAGGAGTTTGATAAGGCCACAGATGAGTATAACAAGTTAATACAAAGATATCCGGATAATGAGCTTGCGAATGTCGCTAACAGCAGGATTGGTACGATATTAAAGAGCACAAATAAGTGCCAACTGGCGATAGAGTATTTTAAAATCGCCCAGACCAAGGAGAATTCGGAAATTAACGCGCAGCTTCAGTACGATATAGCCGAATGTTACGAAAATTTGGGAGATTACAAAAAGGCCATAGATGAATATTTGATGGTGGAATATAAATATCCGAAGGGCGAATTCTGGGTTGGAAGGGCGCTTTTTAAATGCGCGGAACTTCTGGAAAAAGCCGGCGAAATAAAAAAGGCGCTAAGCCTGTATGAAAGACTGGCAAAAGAAAAAGGGCGCGAAGCCACGGCGGCCCAGGGAAAAATAAAAGCGCTTAAAATTTATTCAGGTAGCTAAAAGAGGAGGACAAATTATATGTGGGAATTAGTTGTAAAAGGCGGACCTTTGATGATTTTGATTATTTTGTGTTCAATCGTCGCATTTGCCGTTGTGATGGAAAGGTTATGGCACCTCAGGAGGGCGATGATAAACACAGAAAGTTTTATGGAAAAAATTTCCGAAACCATACGAAGAAATAAAATTATGGATGCCATTGATATGTGCAACGCTACGCCGGGTCCGATTGCGCACATCCTGAAGGCAGGGATTTTAAAACACGACAGGTCTAAGGTCGAGATCAGAGAGGCGATAGAAGACGCCGGGATACACGAGGTTCCGCGGCTCGAGAAAAATCTTCCTGTTCTGGCCACGATAGCGCACATTTCTCCGCTTTTAGGGCTTCTGGGAACGGTTACCGGAATGGTAAGATCGTTCCAGGTTATTGAGCAGAAGGCTGTTGCTCTGATGCCGGTTAATCCCGGCGATCTTGCCGGCGGTATATGGGAGGCGCTTATTACCACCGTGGCAGGTCTTGCGGTCGCCATACCAACGTATGTTGCGTATAACTTTTTGGTCGCCAAGGTAGACGGATTTGTTCTGGAAATGGAAAAAAGCGCTACGGATCTAATAAATATTTTAGGGACAAAAAGGGAAGAAAATGAAGT
Source organism: Candidatus Omnitrophota bacterium (assembly GCA_041308745.1). Classification (GTDB taxonomy): domain Bacteria; phylum Omnitrophota; class Gorgyraeia; order Tantalellales; family Tantalellaceae; genus PPR-0476. Next base: position 1,826 of record JBFZAV010000122.1, read on the forward strand.
TTAAAAGAAGAGTGTTTCTGGAAAAAGGTCCTCTTGATATTGCGCCGCTTATTGACGTAGTGTTTTTACTTCTTATTTTCTTTATGCTTACCTCCAGTTTTATTTTTCAGCCCGGGATAAGAGTAAACCTCCCCAGGGCCGTAACCAGCGAGGTTCTGCACAAGGAACAGTTGGTCATAATGATTACGGATAAAAATGAAGTTTTGATAAATGAAAGACCCGCAACAAGCGATGAGCTTGTTTCTAGAATCAGCCACGCCGGTGCGGAGAACCAAGCAATTCTGATAAAAGCCGATAAAAAATCGGATTTGGGTAAAGTTATAGAAATATGGGACATTTGCCGTCAGGTGGAAGTAAAACAGATTAATATTGCGACAACGCAATAGGCGGGGAAAAAGTGATTTCGAGAAATTTAAGAATAGCGCTTGCGATTTCAATAAGCATACACATATTTTTTATGTCGGCGTTTCTTATTGTTCCGCCGAAAAATTTGGGACGCAACAAGGCATATTCCAAAGTGGAGTTTTTAGGGCCCATACTCGAAAAAACCGCTTTTGACATTATGCTTGAAAGCTCCTCTGGCGCAACCAAAACTTCGTACAATCTGGGACAAAAAGTTTTTGATGCGGAAAGCCTGAAGGTAAAATTCCCCGGCAAAAGAGATGTCTCCCGGAAAATGATGCCGGAAGTGAATAAAGACATGGATGTTATAGCCGCCAAGTCCATCCGAGGGAATAAATCAATTCCGGAATTTCTGCTGGAGGTAGTCGGCAAGAGCGCTTTGTTTAAAAAGGAAGTATTGTCGGAGAGAAAAATTATAAATAATCTGCCCCCATTAGCTGTGGCAAAGGACGAATACGGCGATAAACTACAATTCAGCATATTAATGAAGGTGCTTGTGAATTCTGACGGCGCTGTTGTAAGAGCAGAGCCGGTTACTACGTCAGGGTATCCTCAGCTTGATTTCATGGCGGCGAAATATGTTAAAGGGTGGATTTTTGAGCCCAAGGCCGTTTCCGGCGGTGAAGGAGAATGGATAACTAAGGAAATCGTGATAAAGGTTCAGGAATAAAAATGATAAAAATTGATATTTCAACGGCATTATTTTTGTACCTGTTTTTTACGACAGTTGCGGTGCTTCTTGCGTGGTCTTTTTTTGATTTCGGTACAAAATTAAAAAATTATAGTTCCGAAGAAAAATATATATGGCATTGCTCAATATGCGCGAATACATACATTGACAGTAAACATGAAGAGATCTCAAAGTGCCCGCGCTGCGGTAGCTATAATAACAGGGTTAAAATGTAGTTTTGCATATCGTGATTGTATCTCGAGGCGGTATACGACCCATGATATACGATAGTACGCTATACGATATACGAATAAAAGGAGGAAGAAATGATTACTAGAATTGGCATTATTGCCGGCGAGATATGGGAGTATCTCGAGCATCACAATCGAACGGGCAAGCTTAATGATATGGTAAGCGCGCTCGGCAGAGACAGAGACCATGTTCTCATGAGCATCGGCTGGCTGGCAAGAGAAGGGCATATTTTTCTGGAAGGAGAAGGCCCTAACTATACGGTAAATTTAAAAGTGGGGTGTTAGAGTGGACGTTTCTCAAATTGGGAAAGAAGAAGATCTCCCGATAAAGCCGCCGCTAAAAGTTTTGAAATACAAAACTATCAGCAAACAGTTCGGATGGTGGGTGGCGGCAGTTCTTCTTGAAAGCTATGCCAAAAAGCAGATCTGTTTATACTTGTGGCAGAAAAGCGAAGATGGATGGAAAAGAAAACAGAAATTTGGCATACATTCGAAAGAAGACTGGAAGACAATGAAAGAGGCCATTGAGTCCTTTATTGCCGAAGTTGAATAACTTACACAATTCAATCAGAGAATATGTTTGATTCTAAAGAAATAAAGATACCGATAATATATTCCGATTCGTATTATGTGGAAATAGGCGAGCATGTGTTTCCCACTTCAAAATACATGCTTATTAAGGAAAAAATAGAAAAAACCGAACATGTAAAACAGCGAATTGAAATGATGGAACCCAAACGGGCTACTGATGAGGAAGTACTCAGGGTTCATACGCGCGAATATATAGATAAACTTAAAAACTGCAGTCTGGATGCTGATGAGATTTTCACGCTCGAACTTCCTGTTTCAAAAGAAATCGTTGAAGCCGCCTTTATTACATGCGGCGGAACGATCACCGCGGCAAAAGTTTCTTTAAAACGAAAAGCAGCGATACATCTTGGCGGGGGGTTTCACCATGCTTTTAGCGATCATGGAGAAGGTTTCTGTATATTAAACGATATTGCGGTGTCCATAAAGGCCCTGCAGAACGAGAAGCTTATAAAAAAGGCCATGGTTATTGATTGTGATCTGCATCAGGGCAATGGAACGGCGGATATTTTTAAAAACGATGCATCTGTTTTTACTTTTTCGATTCATCAAGAGAACAATTACCCGTTTTATAAACCCAAAAGCACCGTGGACATTGGTCTCGCGGACTACGCAAACGATAAAACATACCTGGATTACCTTTACGAAAACATTCCAAAGATCGTAGGTTCTTTTTCGCCTGATATAATTTTTTATTTAGCCGGCGCGGATCCCTTTAGAGAAGATCAGCTTGGCAGCTTAGCTTTGACAAAAGAGGGCTTGAGGGAGAGAGATAAATTTATTTGTACACAGGCGCTAAACTTTGGAGTTCCGCTTGTTATAACCTTAGCGGGCGGATATGCTAAAAACCGCGAAGATACGGTTGATATACATTTTGGAACAATTGAGGAATGTGTAATGGTCTTTACGGTAATTAATAAATAGGTTCGTATATCTTATATCAAAAGGATAGGCGATTTACATTTTTTATATTTTATACTCGACATACGAAATACGATATACGATAATACGATATTACGATAGCACGAAATAGGGGGCTGTAGCTCAGCTGGGAGAGCGTCTGGTTCGCAATCAGAAGGTCAGGGGTTCGATCCCCCTCAGCTCCACCATGAACCATTCGCAAAAAATTCTATTGATTTTTTGCTCAGGTTCATGGCGCGGCCCGCCATGTATCTGAGGAGCGAAGCGACGAATGGTGCATGGATCATGTTGATTTTTTTCGCGAATGGTGAATGCCCTGTACCTGAATCCGCCGGAGGCGGATGAATGGTTCAGGGAAATATAATTCAAAACCTAAATCTTACCGCTTAAATCTAAAACCATGAAAAACCTGAAAAAAGTAATCAACGAAATAAAGAAAGCAAAAACAATTATTATTGCAAGCCATGTCAATCCTGATGGCGATACGATAGGCTCGTTATTGTCGCTTGGGCTTGGTCTCAAAAAACTGAAGAAGAAAGTTTATATGGTAAGCCAGGACGGGGTTCCGGCCAGGTTTAAGAGTCTTCCCGGGGCGGACAAAATTAAAAGAACAATCGATTGTGAAAATATTGACCTGGCTATTTCAGTTGATTGCAGTTCTGTCAAAATATTGGGCAATACCTATGAGATTTTTAAAAAAGCCGGCAAGATTATTGAGATTGACCATCACGATGTTCGCGAGAAGTTTGGAGATATCACGTTAAATGAACCCAAATACGCTTCGGTGGGTGAAATAATTTATGAGATTCTTGCCGCGCTAAACGTAAAGATTACAAAAGAAATAGCCGAAAACATATTAACTTCGGTTATAGTTGAAACCAATTCTTTTAAACTCCCAAATGTTACTCCTCATAGTTTATATTTGACCGGAGAACTTGTTGAGATAGGTATTGATTTTTATAAACTGGTCGACAGGGTTTTTTGGTCAAAATCAAAGGAAGGCGTGCTTTTAACCGGCATTTGTCTTTCGAGATGTAAATTTCTACATAATGATAAGATCGTTTGGTCCATTATACGCAAAGAGGATTTCGAAGGCATAAAAGGAAAAGATGAGGACATTGATCCTGTCGCGAGCGATATGATCTCAATAATGGGAGTAGAAATAGCAGTGCTTTTCAGGGAAAACCGAGCGGATCAGTACAGAGTAAGCCTACGGTCTAAAGATAAAATAAATGTCGCGAAACTCGCTGAAAAATTCGGCGGCGGAGGACATTTCGATATAGCCGGATGCGAGATACCTAATACGGAGTATATGATCGATGAAGTGCTCAAAGAAGCTAAAAAACTGTTGTAATAAAACTGTAAAGTATTTGTTCGGTATTTTTCTTACGGTGCTTTTTGTCACATCAAATTCCCGCCTTTCGTTATCTAAAGAAGCGGATCTTGCCGGAATGTGGTATACGGATAGCCCCGATGCCTTAAGGGAAGAGATAGAGCGGTATCTCGATAAAGCGATAGTTAAGAAGATAGATGGCGACATCATAGGCCTTATTGCGCCTCATGCCGGTTTTATTTATTCCGGCGAAATTGCGGCATATTCATATAAAGCGGCACAGCTGAAAAATCCGGATCTTGTGATTGTTATTGGGTTCTCTCATAAAATGAGGTATTCCGGAACGGCTGTTTTTATGGATGAGGCTTACTCTACGCCTTTAGGGGATTTAAAAATTGATACTGAGCTGTCAAAAAAAATCGCATCCAGCGATTCAATTTTTACCTCTTCCCAAAAGGCCTTTGAAGGCGAAAATTCGATAGAAATGCAGATACCGTTTATACAGGTGGCTCTAAAGAATCCACGAGTGGTTCTTCTTGCCATAGGGGAACAGAATAAACCGGATTGCGACAGGCTGATCGGCGCCCTATATAAATCGCTTAAAGACGAAAAAAGTTTTGTTTTTATTTCCAGCACGGATATGTGTCATTACTTGCCGTATGACGAGGCTGTAATAAAAGATAAAAATACGATTAATTCCATAGCAAACAATGATCCGGACGCTTTTTATGAAACAAGCGAAAAAAATTATCATGAACTTATGTGCGGGTTTGGAGCCACTTATGTTGTAATGTCATTAAGCAAAAAGTTCGGAGCCGATAAAGTGGAGGTTTTAAAATATGCGAATTCCGGAGACACTTCCGGCAGAAAAGACAGCGTCGTGGGGTACGTGAGCGCAGCATTTATTAAAGAGGCATCAGCCGTCAGCTCTCAGCCGTCAGCCAAAAAAGAGGGGGATGAAATGTTCACGCAGGAAGAGAAGAAAAAGCTTTTAAAAATAGCAAGGGATACTATTGTGTATTATCTTAAGACAGGCAAAAAGCTTGAAGTAAAAGCTGAAGATAAAATTTTTCAGGAAGAGATGGGGGCATTTGTAACTTTGCATAAAGACGGCGAGCTGAGGGGCTGTATAGGAAATATGATCGGGAGAGGCCCGCTATACTTGACTGTTAGAGATATGGCGGTCGCGGCGGCGGTGGAAGATCCAAGATTTCCCCCGGTTGAGCTCGAGGAGATGGAAGATATTGACATAGAAATATCCGCTCTTTCGCCCATGGAAAAAATTTCTGATTATAATAAAATTGAAGTTGGGAAACATGGTGTCATGGTAAAGCGGGGCTGGCAGAGCGGGGTATATCTGCCCCAGGTTGCTACGGAGACGGGGTGGAACAGAGAAGAATTTATGAATAGTTTGTGCGCGCATAAAGCCGGTATTCCAACGGATTCCTGGAAAACCGGAAAGTGTGAGATATACATATTTACCGCAGAAGTTTTCGGGGAAAAAGAAGTAAAGAATTAAAGAAGCAAAGAGGTAAAGCGAAAGATGAGCAGATTTTACGTTCCAAAAGAAAACGTTAATTTAAACGATAAGATCATTGTCGTTACCGGCGAGGAATACCATCATATTGTTGATGTTATGAGACTTGGTGAGTCAGACAAGGTCCATGTTTTTGACGGCGCGGGAAGTGAATACCACGGAGTCATACGGTCGATAAGCAATCATATCAAAAAATTAGTCATTTCAATTGATAGCATTGAGAAAAGGACAGGCGACAAGACGGTAGAAATTATTCTTGCGCAGGCTATTCCCAAAAAATCAAAGATGGATTTTATTGTTGAGAAAGCAACAGAGCTTGGAGTGGATGTTATTGTTCCGGTAATATCAGAAAGAACGATTGTGAAGCTAAAAGGCGGAGATTTAGACAAAAAACAGTCAAGGTGGAGTAAAATAGCCATAGAAGCGGCAAAACAATGCGGCCGAGTGGATGTTCCAATCATAAAAAAGGCTGAAAAATTTGATTCGATAGTTAAAGAGCTGAATAATTACGATTATATTTTAATGGCGCATCTTGAAAAAAACACACAGCCTCTTAAAGAAGTTTTGAAAAATGTCGTGCGGGGTAAAATAATTATTTTTATCGGACCAGAGGGTGATTTTACGCATGACGAAATTAAATCAATAAGCGCTAAAGGATGTAAATTTGTGTCATTTGGAAGCCGGGTTTTGAAGAGCGATACGGCCGGACTTTTCGCGCTTTCTGTTATCAGCTATGAATTGGGAGTCTAGAAACATAGATGAAAAAGGAAAAGACATTTTCTATAATTACGCTGGGCTGCAAGGTAAACCAGTACGAATCGCAGTTAATAAGGGAAAAATTCATAAAATACGGCTACAAAGAAAGTCCGCCGTCTAAAGCGGATTATTGTGTTGTAAATTCATGCACCGTCACCGGCCAGGCTGACGCAAAAACCCGAAAAATAATAGGAAAAATAAAAAGAGAAAATCCTTCAGCCAAAATTATTTTTACCGGCTGTTTTGCGGTTTTAAAAGAAGATGTCGATGAAATTAAAAAGCTTTTTGACATATACAAGGTTGTGCCAAACAGGGAAAAAAGCAGTATTCCAGTTATTCTGGGCGGGGGAGCAAGCGTAAGCGCCTTGGATGAATCTGTCGAGGGCCACGAAAAGCACACAAGAGCTTTTCTGAAAATACAGGACGGATGCGACCAAAGCTGTTCGTATTGCAAGGTGTCTATTGTGCGGGGGCCATCGAGGAGCAAGGATAGAGACAAAGTATTAGACGAAATAAAAACGCTCGCGGGTAAAGGCTATAAAGAAATAGTTTTAACGGGAATATGTATCGGCTCATGGCAGGGTTCAGACGGCCTGGATTTAGCGGATTTAGTAAAAGTTGTTGATGAAATCCCAGGAGACTTCAGAGTAAGGATTAGTTCCATAGAACCAAATCAAATAAGCAAAAAATTAATAGATTTTATTAAAAAATCAAAAAAAATTTGCAGGCATCTCCATATACCGCTCCAATCAGGTTCTAATAAAATTTTAAAGTTGATGAACCGCCAATATTTAAAAGAAGACTTTAAAAAACTTTTAAATATGATCAGAAAAGAAATCCCTTTTATGGGCATATCGGTTGATGTTATTTCCGGGTTTCCCGGAGAAAATGATGAAGATTTTGATGAAACGTTCAGTTTTTTGAGCGAAATAAAACCGTCCAGGATCCATGTTTTTAAGTATAGCGACAGAAAAATGACAAAATCTTACAATATGCGTCCGAAAGTGCCGGAAGCAGTAAAGAAATTGCGGGTAGAAAAGCTTATAAATTTGGGCAATGTTCTCGAATATGATTTCTATAAGAATTTTATTGGCAAAAAAATACAGGTTTTGATTGAAGAAGAAAAAGTTAATTCCTTTAATGGTTATTCGGGTGAATATATCAAAGTAGTTTTGGATAATTGCCATTACAGGAAGGGAAAAATAGCCGATTTAATCGTTAAAACTATCAAAAATCCACCCATTCAAGTTGCATTAGCCGGCCCATGTTAAGAATAATGTTAAGTTAACAAAATCCTAAATTTCGTCCGCACACATATTTCAGGTTGGTTTGACTTGCATATTTTTATATGATATACTTTTGGCTTCACGGAAGGAGTGTGTCTTGACAGAACTTATTAATAATATTAATTACCTCGATCTAATCTATTTCTTCACATTTCTTGTCATGATTTATCTGGGATCAAAAACCGGCGTTGGTGCGCAACTTCTTTCACTGGTAGGTTTTGTGGTAATGCTTTTTCTTGCCATTACCTACTATGATGAAGTTTCGAAGTCAGTGTTAGGGCTTGTGCTTAAGCAAAAATGGGCCAGACCGCTGGCATTTTTGTCAATTGCGGTAATTATCTTCATT
>JBFZAV010000123.1:0-4967 GCA_041308745.1 Candidatus Omnitrophota bacterium
GGTTTGGGGAGAAAGTTGGAATTCTGAACACACAGGACTTTTTTCAGAAATTTCTGCTCCCGCTAAAACAGAATTAAAAAAGAAGAAAAACAAAATGATGGCAGAAGCAATTTTCAGCAAAAATTTTTTGCGAGACTTTTCCCTATTTGTGCTAGTAATAAATAAAAACTCCATGAGGTATTATAGCACCAAAAAGTTAGTTCGCATATAAAATTTTTCCAAAATAATGTTTTTGCAAAGATTTTTAGGATTACTGTAGAAATTGAAAAAGATAGATTTTATGCTTATTCACCAGATACTAGCGCGACTAGCCACTAGCGACTAATTATATTCCCGCTTTATCAAACGCTTCCGGTAAAGAGTCTAAAAGATCCGACGCTATCATGCAGAAAGGACCTTTTTTGTCCCGGGCTATATCCCCCGCCAACCCGTGCAGATAAACGGCAATTACACTCGCGCTGTAATCGTCTATGCCCTGGCCTATAAAGGAAGCTATCATTCCGGTTAGAATGTCTCCCATACCGGCAGTTGCCATCCCGGAATTGCCTGTACCATTAACGTAAATACTCCCATCGCTGTTCGCAACAACTGTTTTATGGCCCTTAAGCACAACGACACTATTTGTAATTTCGGCAACAGACCTGGCTGCGTCTTCTCTTTTTGATTGAACAAATTTTACATCCTTGTTCATAAGTCTGGCCATCTCACCGGGATGCGGCGTCAATACTGTTCTTCCGGATCTTTTCTTTAAAATGTCCAAATCGCAGCCGATAGAATTAATGCCATCGGCGTCCAGAACTAAAGGCGCCTCAATTTTACCGACAAGACTTCTCACAAGAACAACGGTTTCTTCGTTTGCGCCGAGCCCGGGCCCCAAGGCTACAACATCACATTTCTTCCCGAATTTCAGTATTTCGTCTTCCGCTTTTATACTTAACGATTTGTCGCTTGTAGCCGGAAGGGGAAGCGTCATAGCTTCGGTTAATTTAACTTCCATAATTTTATTAAGCGGCTTCGGGATGCCGTTTGTAACAAGACCGCTTCCGCACCTTAGCGCGCCCTGGCACGCAAGATACGCCGCGCCCGTAAGACCAACCGACCCAGCCACAACAAACACTTTCCCGTAATCGCCTTTATGCGAATCTTCCCGCCTTTTCGGCATCTTTTCAATATGTTCTTTAACCATTTTTTACCACCAGTGCGTTTGATATCGCCGTTTTGTCCGTATGCGTTATGCTTACCAAAACATGCGAAAAGTTAAATTCATCCATAATCTCCTTCGCCCGTCCGTGGAGAAGCGCATACGGTTTCCCGTCTTCCCCGTTTAAAATTTCTATATCGGACCAGACTAAACCAATTTTAGCTCCGTTGGGCAAAGCCTTTTTAACCGCCTCTTTTGCGGCAAATTTACCGGCCATGTGCATATACATGGCTTTCTTGGTTTTTGCGTATTCTATCTCTTTTTTTGTGAAGATCTTTGAAAAAAATTTATCGCCCTTTTCTTCAAAGGCTTTTTTAAATCTGTCAATATCAACTGTATCAATCCCGATGCCCAGTATACTCATCCTATTATCTTCCTCATCTCTTTAACGGCGTCTTTTATGCCGACAAAAACACTTCTCGAAATTATTGAGTGTCCTATATTTAGTTCATGCATGCCCGGTATTTCGGCAACCGGACCGGTATTCCCGTAATTTAGGCCATGTCCGGCGCATACCGTTAAGCCTTCTTTGACGCCAAGAGCTGTCATTCTTTCAAGAATTTTGAGCTCCTTTTTAAAATCCTCATCCTTATTAAACGCTTCAGCGTATCTGCCGGTATGGAATTCCACCATTTTAACACCGGTTTTCAAGGCCGCCTCAACCTGTTTTAATTCCGGATCTATAAAAAGACTAACTCTTATGCCCAGACTCATTAACTTTACGGATACATTTTTGACAATCTTAAAATGCCCGGCGACATCCAATCCGCCCTCCGTAGTAATTTCCTGCCTTTTTTCGGGAACAATCGTTGCCTGGTCAGGCTTTGTCTTTTGGCATATGTCCACTATTTCGGGATCAACCGACATCTCCATGTTAAGCTGAGTCGTAACCGTATCCTTAAGCCTCTTAAGATCTTCATCAACAATGTGCCTTCTGTCTTTTCTAAGGTGACAAACTATTCCGTCACAGCCCGCAGCCTCACATTCCAAGGCCGCCAGAACAGGATCGGGCTCGAACGTTTTTCTCGCCTGGCGGATTGTAGCTACATGATCTATATTTACTCCGAGTTTTACCATTATTTTAACTCTTCTTTTTTGCTTATGGGAAGATATACTTCTACCGCTTTGTCTCCAAACCTGAGATATTTAAATTTTGACCGGATGCCTGTTTCGACCTTTACGCTGCGCGTATATTCGCTTACATTCACCGGCATCGTTGTCAGAAAATCTATTTTTTCCAGAACTCTTTTCGGACCGAATATTGATATCATGGAAGGCTCAACAATAACCTTTTCGTAGTCAAGAACGTATCCTTCGGGAGGATTGCCGGTAAACGCCGGTTTTATTCTCACCTCTTTAACGCTGAACTGAAATCTTGAAAAAACCTGCTCGATGGCATTTTTTTTATCAGAAAGCGCATTTTCTTCCAAAACGTCGAAAACATAAACCCATGCCGCTATGGCAAGCATCAGAGAAAATATCTTTAACCAGAAATTGTTAAATATTATCTTGTCTATTCTCATTACGCGGCCTCAGATTTTGAAAAAATGTTTTTAAGCGCGCTTGTTACGGGATTATTGATGTTTTTCGACATAATCCCCCCTATCAGCTTAACAACATTTTTGTGTTCGATATTTCTTGTCATCTTTCCTTCAACGGCGATGGAAATATCTCCGGTTTCTTCGCTCACAACAACTACTACCGCATCGGTCTCTTCGCTTAAACCAAGAGCCGCCCTATGCCTTGTTCCCATTGTTTTGGGGATATGGGGGTTCTGGGTTAAAGGAAAAAGACATGCCGCCGCCTCAATCCTCTGCCTGGCGACAATAATACCGCCGTCATGAAGAGCGGTTGTGGGAGAAAAAATAGTGTTAATAAGTTCGGTCGTAACTACTGCGTCAATTTCAACGCCGCTCTCTATATACCTTCTTAAGCCGACTTCCCTTTCAATAGCTATCAAACCGCCGACTTTTCTTTTTGAAAGCACCACAGCGGCCTTGGCACTCTCTTCTAAAACCTGACTCTCTCCCGTAAAAACACCAAAACGGCCGAGTCTGGCAAGACCTCTGCGGATCTCCGGCTGGAATATTACGATAATGGAAATAACAGCTATACCAAGCGCTCTGGTTATAATCCAATTGATTATGTTAAGGTTCAGGGTTTTGCTAAGCACAGCAACAAGTGAAATTACGACAAACCCCTTTACTACCTGTTCGGCGACCGTGCCTTTGATAAGAACAAGCATCATATAAAAAATAAGCCAAAGCAGCGCAATTTCCAAAATAATCGAATACATTTTTTACCTTTTCAAGATGTCAACGACCGTTGCCACGTCTTTCATCTGGCCGACATCGTGTACTCTTATTATATCCGCTCCGTTTACAATTGCAATAGCGGAAGAGGCCAGCGTTCCGTAAAGCCTGTCTTTAACATCTTTATTTAATAATTTTCCCAAAAATGATTTGCGGCTTGTTCCCACCAAAATAGGCTTGCCAAGTTTCTTAAACCTGGAAAGTTCTCTTAAAATCGTTAAATTATGCTCGAAAGTTTTTCCAAAACCTATTCCCGGATCAACAATTATTTTTTCCTCATCTATACCGGCTCGGACGGCTATATGGATTGAAGAATCCAAATAACCATATATCTCTCCGATCAAATCTTCGTAATGCGGATTCTCCTGCATCGTTTCAGGAGCGCCCTTAATGTGCATCAGAACTACCCCTGCGCCATATTTCGCAACAACTTTAGCCATATCGTTATCGGCCCTCAAGGCGCTTATATCGTTAACTATTGACGCGCCCCGAGAAAGTGCATATTCCGCAACCTGACTTTTATATGTATCGATTGATATCGGCACATCAACCTTTTTTATTAAAATTTCAAGAACATCCTTGATCCGATTAATTTCTTCTTCCGGCGTAATTTTTTTTGCGCCGGGCCTTGTGGATTCGCCGCCGATATCGATGATATCGGCCCCTTCCTTAACCATGCTTACGGCGTGCCGCGCTGCGTTCTCCGGATTTTGAAATTCTCCTCCATCACTGAAGGAATCCGGCGTAACGTTAAGAACCCCCATTATCAAGGTCCGTTTGCCTATCGGTAGACCGTACTTTCCAAAACGCATGCTTTCGCTACACCTTTTAGACTATGAAGCTTTATTTTCTGTGCTGCTTTTAAAACCAAGGAGCTCGCGCACTTCCGTTTCATCCATTGTTTCTTTTTCTATAAGTTTTTCAGCAAGAAGATCAAGTTTAGCCTTATTTTCAGTAAGCTTTCTTTTCGCAAGCTCATAACAAGTGTGGACTATTTCTTTTACTTCATCATCAACAAGCTTGGCCGTTTCTTCGGAGTAGTTTCTTTCTTCTGATATGTCACGACCTAAGAAAATCTGCGAGTGCCTTCGTCCAATCGTGATATGTCCCAGTTTCTCGCTCATGCCGTATTGCGTAACCATATCCCTGGCAAGTTCCGTCGCCTTCTTAATATCATTTTGAGCGCCGGTTGAAATTTCATTAAATGTGATCTCTTCGCTCGCCCTGCCGCCCAGAATGCCCGCTATACGCCCCATGAACTGGCTTTTCCTATAAATGTACTGATCTTTTTTCGGAAGCTGCATTGTGTACCCAAGCGCCATACCTCTTGAAACTATTGTCACTTTGTGAAGCGGATCCGCTCCGTCGATCAGAAAAGAAAGCATGGCGTGTCCCGCTTCATGGTACGCGATGATCTTTTTTTCCTCGTCGTCTATTTTTCTGGATTTTCTCTG
>JBFZAV010000124.1:0-2954 GCA_041308745.1 Candidatus Omnitrophota bacterium
CCACCGACACATAAGTCGCCAGAGCTTCCTTTAGTTCAGAAAGGCTTTCGATCGGATGCCTGAATGTCCTCGAAACCGTAATTTCCTTCTTAGGCGGAGGGCAGGTTTCAACCGAATAACAGGGAATCCCCTTTAACTCCTGTATTATCCTTGTGCCCCAAACTCCCATCTTACGCTTTATCCGGTTTGTAAGGACACTGTCGGCATCCCGGAGTTGAAGGGCGTTTTTTATACCGTTTTTTTCAAGAAATTCGGAATAACTGCTTCCTATCCCCCAGATATCCGCCACTTTTGTTCCAGCAAGAATTCTCTCTTTGAGGAATGAGCCGGTAATATCCAGCACTCCTCTTGTTTCAGGTGATTTTTTTGCTGTTTTATTCGCAATTTTGGCAAGAGTCTTTGTTTCGGCTATGCCTATAGATATGGGAAGGCCTGTCCACTGTTTTACTGCAGAAGAGATTCTGCGCCCGTAATCGGTAAGATTTTTATTCTCGAACCCGGACAAATCAAGAAAAGCCTCATCAATGGAATAGATCTCGATATCTTCAGCAAATCCGGAAAGGGTTTCCATAACCCGCTGCGACATGTCGCCATAAAGCGCGTAATTCGACGAGAAGACCTTTACTCCGTGCCTTTTGATCATGCCGGAGAGTTCAAATATGGGAGCGCCCATTTTTATGCCGAGTGCCTTTGCTTCATTCGACCTTGAAACAACACACCCGTCGTTGTTCGAAAGCACGACAACAGGCTTTCCCTCAAGCTTCGGGTTGAAGACCCGCTCGCAGGAAACGTAAAAATTGTTGCAGTCAGCTAATGCAAAAACAGGAGGCATAAGTATCCGTCACTTTTTCCTGGCAAACATAAAAAACCTGGGATCAGAGAGGGTGTATGACATTTGTCACAACACCCCAGATATCGAATTTCATCTCTTTTTCTATCTCTATCGGCCTGTACTTTTCATTTTCAGGCATCAGATAAATTCTGCCTCTGCTCATTCTGATTCTTTTGACCGTAAGCTCCCCGTCAATAACCGCTATTACGACCTTCTTATCAGCCGGTTCGAGGGAACGGTCCACAATCAGAATATCTCCGGGATGTATTCCGGCATCGATCATGGAATCGCCCGCTACCCTTACAAAGAATGTTGCAGCAGGATGTTTTATAAGATGCTTGTTTAAATCAAGCTTTCCCTCGATATAATCTTCGGCAGGAGATGGAAAACCCGCTGCAACCGGCACCATAAACAGCGGTCTCTCGCATTTGGTTGTGTTATCTGGATGATATATAGCTTCGACTTTTGTAACCATTCATATCCTCAGTGGTCTCGTAATAAGTTGTACTGAAATCGACTTATTATGAGGGAGTCGATCCATTTTTATTGATAATACCATGCCGGAACTAAAAATTCAAACATTCGCACCGGATGCCTCCGGATATTAGTAAGTTAGAGATTATTTCCTGCGTTTTTCTACCCCTCAAGGGGGTACTGAAAAGAGTGGCAGGAAATAATCTCGTAAACTTACTTATCCCGTTTATCGGGGTTAAAAATCAAAAAGGCTGCTTCACTAAAAAAGCCCGACCCTTTAAATAAAGGCCGGGCTTTGATTTTTTGACCCTCCGGTAAGGATGAAGCCGGGCGCTGGGAAGACATATATTTTTTTTAAAAGCTGCGGGCTTAACAAAATTTAACGATATACCTACAACTACACGAAATGGATGAGAAGATGCACAAAGTAGTTTCTACAATAGTTATAGCAGCAAACACCTTGACAACAGTGGACTCTGACCTTGGCTCTTTTCTGGTAAGAAAGGAACATCACCAAGCTTTGTTTTTCTCAGCATTCAATAGATAGCTTTCAAAGCTGGCTGATATTTCATTGAATTTCTCAATCACTTTCGGCTCAAGGTACTCTCTTTTTGCCAGCTCAATGGGTTTTTCTGAGCCGTCATCATTAACAATAATTACATCAAAATATTTGAGGCGATATTTATTTTCCTTGATATCTATTTTAATTTTAAATTTGACTGACAATCTGACACCAAAATATATTTTCACATCTACTGAAGAGTTTACAGCAATGGTTCCGATTTCTCTATCTTTAAGATCAATTACCGCTTTTGACCATTTAAAACTCTCGGTAAGCCACAAGATTGCGTTATCATAGATTTCATTCTTGGACATCTGTATATACTCTACTACTACTAGGGAAACGGGTTCCGCCGTATTTGCTGGCATGGTAAGCGCCATTACCGCAATAAAACAAAACGCAATAGCAAAGCCACGAGACATTCTTTATCTCCTCATTTTTTATTTGTTTGAGTCGAGCAGACCGGTTTTTACAATACCTCTCTTAAAGCACAAAACCCCGCTCTCTTTTGAGAAACGGGGTTTCAATAATCAGTCCATAACATCCTCATTAAAGGTTGAATGGTCCTTGAATTTAATCTCTAACATTACATATTCGTTTTTCAACTATCACGATTTACATTAGGAATCTACTATTAAAGCGAAATTCGATAGCTTGTTGCTTTCAGGAAGCTATTTTCAATCTAATGAAACATAAAACTTATTGATCAGATGCGACCGGTTCTGAAAAATCAGCATTAATCGATGAGCACCGAAAAGACCTACCGTGAGCAAAATAATTTAGTGTGGGAATTAGTGTGGGGCTTTTTTTCTAAAATTTAATAAGATATGAAGTGGTTAGGAAACTCAAAAGGTTGCCCCTTCGAATCCGTAAGTCGCAGGTTCGAATCCTGCCTGGCGTACCAGTGATACTAAAATATCCTACTCTCACTTCTTCTTATCCTTCTTTCCCTGTCGTTTTTCTTTCTCGGAACCTTCCATTACGTATAATTTTACATTGTTTTTATTTTGTTATTATTTTGTTGACAAACCATTAACAAGTGGCTATGTTGCGCCGCGATAAAAATAAAAGCTTCACAAAAAGGCC
>JBFZAV010000125.1:0-3729 GCA_041308745.1 Candidatus Omnitrophota bacterium
GCGGAATCATAATCTTTCATTTCGGCATAGATAACCGCTCTCAAGTAATATGCCTCGCCGCAATTCATATCAATCTCAATAGCAATATTGCAATCTTCAAGCACCTTATCAAAAGTTGCCCCCATAACGGCAGATGAGCTTGCCCTTCCGGCATAAGCATTTGCGTCTCGCGGGTTTAGCTGGATAAGCTTATTGTAATCCTCGACCGCTTCTTGAAGCCTATTTGTAACGCGGTAAAGCAAAGCGCGCGTGCGGTAGACATCGGCGTAATCGGGATTGATTTCAAGCGCTTTAGCATAATCAGAAAGCGCTTTATCAAAGTTTTCCATAAAGTCATAGGCTAAACCTCTGCGATAATAAACAAGCGCGGATTGCGGATAAAGCCTGACGGCTTCATCATAAGTTTGAAAGCCAAGATCGGTTTGACCCTCGTTAATATAATCCAGCCCTTTTTTTAATAGCTCTTCTTCGGTCTGGGCAAATGAAATCGTCTGGAAACATAACGCAAAAAATAATATCGCTATCCCCGCTCTCAACATCCTGTTTTTCATTTATCCTCCTTGTTAAACTCTTTTCTGAGTTTCGGAATTATTTCCTCCAGCTCTTCTTCGGTTATCGCTCCCTGGTACTTTAAAATAAAAAAGTCCCATATGCTGACGATTGGTATCTTTATATTTTCTTCATCGGAATAAAATTTATCGAAATACTCCATTACGGTAAAAGGATGGATAACGGGCAATACCCCGTTCAGATAGTCTTTCGCCTTTTCCATGTCATTTCGATTGTTTATGATCGCGTCATAAGTAATGCCCTGTGAAATGCCCATCAAAAATGCGAATTTAGCCGAATTGTCCATGCTCCGCCAAAACGATCCGTCTAAGCCTTTTTTAAAAAGCAGTGTTTCATCGCCGCTCTCCTCGCAATAAGCCGCAAGACACACAAAAAACACAGCCAGAAAAACCAATATTACTTTTTTCATCAAATCCTTTTCATATTATTTTGTCTGCCAGCTGCCGTTTCCCGTTTCAATCGGGGTTCCGGATGGAGCGCTCTTCTGAAGGCGTTCGGCGTATACCTCTTGGACGCTTTCTACGGATGTTCCGTTCTTTTTAGCGATACCTCTGTATATGAGCATACGGTCGCTATTTTCCTCGCTTACCATATTGGCTACTGAAGCGCTTGAGCTTTTGCGCACAACAAGCATCCCCGAACTATTCTCGCCGAGCACGCCCTGGCTCTCCAGGGAAACTATCTCGCTGTATCTGCCCTTTCGCCGTAAAGCCGCTTCTTCTACAGCGGGGTCCATATCCTGGGCATAGGCTGTAGCCATTAAGCAATCAAGAAAGCTCTGCTGTTGTCCCACTATGGGCTTTACCTCTGCGCCGGAACCGGTAACAATGCTTTCTACGGAATCTATATCCTGCTGGACATGCTGATAAACATCGAGACGCATCGTTATATCAACCTTAATCGGTTTTTCCGGGGCCTTTACCTGCACGCCTATGCAGCCGACCGTCAGAAATAAAATACAACCTGAAACAAAAATCATCCTCTTCATAACGCCCCCTTTTTTATTAAAACCATATCGTGAACCACAATGTCAAAAGTGCGCTTGCCTGCATCGCCTTCCATTTCTATGCCTAAAACGATATTACCCTCTTCAAGCGACACATTGACTATTCCTACGGTATACGCATAATTCTTTAAACTTTCCGCCGCCATACCGGCGGGTTGGCCCGCCTGACTGTCCAACTTCTCAAGAAACCCGGTGTCCTTTATTACCAGAAGTCCCCCTTCGGAGGCTGTTTTAAATGTGCCCCGAATGTCATCGATATCAAGGTTTCTTCCGCTTACCGAAATATTACCGCTCAATCGGCCCGTAAGCTGGAGCTTGCCGTCAAGATCAAAGTCTTTTACCAGAGTTTCCAGGTCCAGTTTTGAAAAGTTTAGATCTATGGAAAACTCTCTATTTTTATCAAGCGCGACGGCAATATCCCCCAAAACATCTCCGTTAAAAAGCTGAGCTTTCAAAGAATCTAACGACAAAACGCCCCCGACCGAACGAACGACACCCGTTAAGTCTTTTATGACGGCTTTGTTATATGCTATTCTTTTAACCGAAAAATCCGCCGCTATATCCTGAGAGGGATTTTCTTTTATACGCACTTCTTCAAACAATACATCCCGGATTTCGAGCTTATCGAAAACGGCGTCGATATGCCGCGCTTTTTTCTCCCCGGGAGAAAACCCAAGCGAGAACCTGCCGTCAAGCGTAAGATCCTTTGTTGCCAGTTTTATCCGCGCGCCGGACAAATCTACTTCGCGTATCCTAAAAATGCCGGGTCCTGAAATGTTTATCATCTCAGCCAATTTTACGGCTGTAGATTTGCGCAAGTTAACGTTTAGAAACGGATCGTCTATGCGGACATTATCGATAGAACCCTTAAATATCTGCAGGATCTTATAATTTATGCTTACTTCTTTTATTGTAAAGTTGTATGCGTTTTCTCTCTTAATGTTGATATTCGAGAACGTAAGCGAGGATTTTGGGTTAAAATGACACTTTTCAATTGAGACCGCGCTTGCGGGAAATGTGTTTTGCAGCTGCAGTTTCGCCGCATTGATGATGATGGGCGTTGCAAAAAAGAACAGCACCAGGCCCAGCAATAAAAAAGTCGAAAAAATGTAAATTAAAATTCTATTTCTCTTCATAGCCGCCTACATTGTATCACAACATAAAACAAAAGAGATTACAAAAAAGTTCCATTTTTTGGATTCGCTCGCTAAATGCTGCAAGGGTTACGAATACAACTCGTGCCGGCGCTTTTTTATTCTATCGTCCGCCAGATATTCGTCGTAAGTCGTGCCGGGACGGTCAATCATCCCCTTAGGCGTGATCTCAATAATGCGGTTAGCCACACTCTGCACCAGCTGGTGGTCCTGCGAAGAAAAAAGGAGCGTACCTTTGAACTTCTCGAGGCCTTCGTTAAGCGACGAGATGGACTCAAGGTCAAGATGGTTGGTGGGTTCGTCAAGTATCAGCACATTCCCCTGGGCCAGCATCATCCTGGCAAGCATGCATCTAACCTTCTCCCCTCCCGAAAGGACCCGCACGGATTTCAGGGACTCTTCTCCGGAAAAAAGCATCCTTCCGAGAAAACCCCTTAGAAAATTCTCAACCTTGTTGACGGAATACCGGCCTAGCCACTCTACCAGGTTCACCTCGTCATCAAAATACCCGCTGTTATCCTTTGGGTAATAGGCATACTTCACCGAAGGGCCCCACTTAAAACTTCCGGCGTCCTGGGAGGACTCACCGGCCAATATGCGGAACAGGGCCGTCTTGGGTATGTCCTTATGCCCGAAGAAAGCGATCTTATCTCCCTTTTCCACTACGAAAGATATGTCCTTAAAAACAACCTCTCCGTTCTGGGATCCCGAAAGACCCTGCACGGTCAATATGTTGTCGCCCGCCGCCTTTGCCTCGTCAAAAGTTATGTAAGGATATCTTCTGGAAGACGTCCCTATATCGTCTATTACAAGTTTTTCCAGGCTCTTTTTGCGGCTCGTGGCCTGCTTGGCCTTGGAGGCGTTGGCGCTGAACCGCGCGATGAACTCGAGAAGCTCTTTGCGTTTATCCTCGATCTTTTTGTTGGTTTCCGTCCGCTGTCTCATGGCCAGCTGTGTGGATTCCTTCCAAAAACTGAAATTCCCCGGATAGAGCTTAAT
>JBFZAV010000126.1:0-2983 GCA_041308745.1 Candidatus Omnitrophota bacterium
CCGGGGAAATAATAATGGATATGGCAAGGAAAAATTCATCAACGATCCTTCCCGTGGATAGCGAGCATAGCGCAATAATGCAGTGCCTGGAGGGGAAAAATTCCGATTCGGCGAGGACGCTTTATTTAACGGGAACCGGCGGGCCGCTAAAGGGCTTTAAAAAGAAAGATTTGGAAAATGTTGCAATTGAGAAAGTTCTTTCGCACCCAAAATGGAACATGGGAAGAAAAATTACGGTTGATTCCGCAACCTTGATGAATAAGGGTTTGGAAGTTATTGAAGCAAGATGGCTTTTTGGTTTTTCGCCCGAGAATATAAGAGTTGTAATTCACCCGGAAGCGATAATCCATTCGATGGTCGAGTTTAATGACGGCACCATAAACGCTGTTATGTTTGAGCCCGATATGAGGTTCCCTATACTGAAAGCTTTGAGTTACCCCGAGGTGTTAAAAACAGATTTTCCAAGGGTAAATTTTGCCAAGATAGGCACTTTTACGTTTTGCGAACCGGATATAAACTCTTTTCCGGCGCTAAAAATTGCTTATGATGTTATAAAAAAAGGCGGAACTTTACCCGCGGTTCTTAATAGCGCCAATGAAGCCGCGGTTCATCTGTTCTTAAACGGCAAGATTAAATTTAAAGATATAGTTTCAAAGATTGAAAAGATAATAAATAAGCATAAGAACGTTAAGCATCCATCCTTGGAAGACATTATCGAGGCTGAGAAGTGGGCGTATCAAGAGGCGATAGGTCGCGGGTAAAGAGGTTGTAAAAAGAAGGGAGCTAAATTAAATGATAGCGATTATTGTTATAGTAGTCTTCAGCATTCTGATTCTTGTGCATGAAACAGGACACTTAATAGCGGCAAAAAGATCGGGGATCAGAGTTGAGGCTTTTTCTCTCGGATTTGGGAAAAGACTTTTTGGTGTTGACATCAAAGGCACCGATTATAGAATTTCACTGGTGCCCTTTGGGGGATATGTAAAAATGGCGGGAGAAGACCCTCAGGAAGCGACGGGCAAAGAAGATGAATTTGCTTCTAAGCCTGTCGGGTACAGGTTCTGGGTTATTTCTGCCGGATCGCTGTTTAATTATATCTTCGCCTTTATTTTGTTTTCAACTGTATTTATGATAGGCGCTCCGGTTCTTTCGAATGAAATTGGTAAAATACTCGAGGGGTATCCCGCGGAGAAAGCGGGAATACAAATAGGAGACAAAATACTCGAGATTAACGATTCCCCCGTAAAATACTGGGAGGACATACTTGAAGTGATAAATAAGGAAGCGGTAAATGATGCGGATCTAAGGCTTGAAATCGAACGCGGCAATACCGTAACTGAAATTAGTGTTAAGCCTGAAATAAGCGAAGTTACAAATATATTCGGACAGAAGATCAGAAGACCTTTAATAGGGATCGCGCCGAAAGATAAGCTACTAAATATTTCCTATGATCCCATAAGAGCCTTTTATTTCGGGGGAAAGTATCTTATTAATCTTAGCGGTATGACCTATAAGGGCATATGGCTTTTAATTACGGGAGGCCTTCCCGTAGCGAAGTCTGTTTCCGGCCCAATAGGAATTTTCGGGCTCATGGGAAGTGCCGCCAGCGCCGGGGTGGTGCCGCTTCTTCTTATAACGGCTCACATAAGCATGGCGCTCGCAATTTTTAATATGCTGCCTTTTCCTATTTTAGACGGGGGACATATAATTTTTTTAGGCATTGAGAAATTAATAAAGCGGCCCGTAAGCCCCAAGGTTCAGGAAGTGATAACGCAGGTTGCGTTTTTTATTCTTTTGGCATTTTTTCTATTTGTTTCCTGGAACGATATTTTAAAAACGCCTTTAGGCGAAAAATTAATGGGAAAATGATTACGCGAAGAAAAACAAATACTGTAAAAGTCGGCAATGTTAAAATAGGCTCGAATCATCCCGTGGTTATACAATCCATGGCGAAGACCGACACAAAAAACATAAAAGCCACAGTTAAAGAGATAAACGTTCTTGAAAAAGAAGGTTGTGAGCTTATTCGCGTTGCCGTTAAAGATATGGAAGGGGCAAGGGCTATAAGAGAGATAAAGAAGGAAATTAATATTCCGCTTATAGCTGATATACATTTTAATTACAAACTTGCGATGGAAGCCATTATCCGAGGGGCTGACAAAATAAGGGTAAACCCGGGCAATATCTACAAAAAGGAAGAGCTAAATAAAGTGATTTCGCTCTCCGGCGAGAAAAAAGTGCCGATAAGAGTTGGTATTAATTCAGGCTCGCTCCCAAAAGCGGCGGGAAAGAATAAAGAATTGTCCGACAGAATGGTTTCGTCGCTTCTTAAATATCTCGAATACTTCGAGAAAAAAAATTTTTCCGATTTAATTATTTCGCTCAAGGCCTCGGATGTTGTTTCGACGATAGAGGCCTACAGAAAGGTGAGCAAGAGGTGCGATTATCCCCTCCATCTTGGTGTAACTGCCGCGGGGCTTCCGGAAGACGGCACCGTAAAATCAAGCATAGGAATAGGGGCCCTGTTGGTTGATGGATTAGGCGACACTATTAGAGTATCTCTCACAGGAGACTCATCCGATGAAATTAGGGTTGCCAAAAAGATTTTATCTTCGCTTAATCTTAGAAAATTCGGCCCAGAAATTATCGCCTGCCCCACATGCGGCAGATGCCAGGTAGATCTAATTTCAATCGTTAAAGACCTGGACAGAAAACTTAAACGATATACGACATACGATATACGACATACGAAAAAGCCGTTAATAATCGCGCTTATGGGCTGCGAAGTTAACGGGCCGGGAGAGGCAAAGGAAGCGGATATCGGCATAGCTTTCGGTAAGGATCAGGGCGCGATATTTAAAAAAGGCCGGATAATAAAGACCGTAAAAGCTAAAGACGCTATTAACGAATTATTAAGGCTGATTGGCGGGTGGCACGGTAAAGCGTGAGTGGGAGGATCCACACCGGGCGGAGGGGCCCACGA
>JBFZAV010000127.1:0-2908 GCA_041308745.1 Candidatus Omnitrophota bacterium
CTCGCTAAGCATATTTTTTTCGCCAACATATTTCCAGCAAGCAAGATTATTGCCAAATTTAATCTCAAACCATATTGAACCCGTACCTTCGGTATATATCTTCCAGATTGCTTTATTCATAATCAGCCTGGGGCCCTTATATTCTCCTACATCTTCAAGCTTTGTCCAAAAACTGACCACCCCACCATTGTCGAAAATGTTTGCTACACTTTGGCTAAAGGGAACAGTAACCTGGGCCCGTCCGTCTTTAATGAATACGGATGAACCACCGTCAGCTACTCGGGCGGGTTCGACGGCCGGCCGGGCCTGGGCCTCGCCGCCGGCTTTTTCCCACTCGGCGCCGCCTATAATTTCACCTGTAATATTATTTCCCGAATAATCTCTTACTGTAGTTCCCGCTCCCTCTTCAAAATCAAATGCCGCGATTACTCTTAAGTTTCTCATCTCATCGGCCGTAAGTCTTCTTGACGGTCTCGTTGACTGTGCCCTAGCCTCGTCACTCGTCCAGCGGCGGTTGGCGAGGGTGAGGTCGTAGTAAGTACCTTTCAGCGTTTGAAGACCCGCCGACATTTCTACATTGAGTTTTAAGTCACTCACAGAATCATCACGACCGGTTTTTTCGCCCTGGGTTTGATCGTTAACCCTAACTATATTAACTTTCTTCCCATTTATACTTATCTCCGGAGTTCCCGCATCGTCAAATGTTATAACTAAGTTTACTTCAGCATCCCCTGGAATAACGTAACCTGTATACCATTCTCTTGATTCATTGCCATATCTTCTAAAAAACCATAGATATCCATTTTTATCAAGACATACCCCCCAATAGCCCTTGGTTATTATATGATGAAATTTATTTTTGTCCAAACTGGCTAAGTCTTTAAGTTTAAATCTTAACTGTAAACTGCCTCCATCAGCATCGCTGAAGATATTGTCTAATATTTTAGTTTTATTTTTGGAAAACACAACATACTGATTGTCCTGCGCGAATCTTATGCCTCCGTCGCCTGTCGTCTTAACATCGACAGGTCTTGTTGTCGGAACAGGCTCAACACGAGGTTCAACTCGTGGTTCGACGCGGGGTTCGACTCGCTGCTCTGGGCGCGGCTCGGGTTTTGGCTCGGGCTGTGGTTCGGGCACGCGAACAACCGGCGCCTCATATTTGGGCACTTCAGGCAGAACATTTTGCGGCGTCTGATTTCCTCTAGAAACAAGAAGCGCAATAACCACTATAAGTAGGACAAAAATTGTCCCGCCCAAACTTACGGCAAGCGCTATGTTCTTTTCAAACCAGCTTTTTTCCCTCGCACGGCCTCTTTTTTCCCTGTCAGAACCTATAGTCTGCTGTTTTGCAGTTTGTGCTTTGCTGCTAATAGCTTTTTTCTTAACTCCATCCGGAGATCTTCTCGCTAAAGCTTTTCCTGTAGAGGCGCCGTCAACAGTTCTCTGTCCTCTTGACCATTTTCTTAGGTCCTGCAGCATCTCTTCAGCCGTCTGATATCTCGTTTCGCGGTTTTTCTCAATAGCCGTAAGTATTATGTATTCAAGTAGTTCATCAACTTTCGGGTTAACTTCCGAAGGTCTCTTGGGATCTTTTAAAGCCGTATTAGTGATAATATTCATTGCGTTATTACCGGTAAAAGGTTTTTCGCCGGTAGTCATTTCATAAAGAGAAACGCCCACAGCAAATATGTCAGTTCGCGCGTCAACATTTGCCGAATCTTCGCCCTGTTCAGGCGACATATATCCCGGCGTCCCCATCGCCGTGGCATCGCCCGTAAGAACAGATGCCGCGCTGCCGTCCGACTCGGTTTCGCCAATTTTTTTCACAAGACCGAAATCTATAAGTTTTACGTGTCTTGGTTTTTCGGGATCCGACATGACGTTGGCCGGTTTAAAATCACGGTGGACAAGACCTTCGGCGTGCAAAGACCCTAAAGCCCTCAAAATGCTAATAGTTATATCTACCGAATCATCTATTGTGATTTTTTCGCCCAGTATGAGTTTTTCAACCGAATACCATGGAAGGTATTCCATTGAATAATAGTAGAATTTTTTCTTAAAGCCGTTCCCGTCCTGCGCCTCATATTCGCCCATATCAAGAACTTTTACAACAGCCTCGTTGTGCTGCGATACCTGGCGAGTGGTCTTTATTTCCCTGTAAAATCTTTTAACATACCGTTCATCATCTATCCTGTTAATTTTTATTGTAACAAGAATATCATCAAGGTCATCGTACGCCACTATAACCGTGCCCATACCGCCCTGCCCCAAAGTGGCAAGTGGTGTATATCTTCCCGAAATTTTTTCCGGAAGTAAAAATTCTTTTCTCGTTGAAGAAAGTTTGTAATAAGCCGTATACGGAAGTTCTTCCGGAAATCCGATATTCCTTAGAACAGCGTCTATCTGTTTTATAACGTTTTCCGACGTAGCAGCGCCCCTCAATATGGATTCGGTGTGCTCCGCGTCGTCAAGCTTTAGCGAAAGAGAACTCCCCTCATCGCCAAGTTTGCTTATAATTTTTGACATGATTTTTCTCGAAGCGGCCTTTTCCGACTCTTTGGCGTCCGGTCCGGGCGCTTCTACCGACCGAAGGAGTATTTCGCTTGTGTGAGCGTCAATCATGTTTCTTTCCTGCGGACTTAAGCCTTCTTTTACGACATGTCCCAAAAACTGTCTGGCAAGCGTTGTGGCGATAAGCACTTCTATCGCCGCGGTCGAGCCTAAATATTTAAGAACTCCCACATCTATTGAAAGAGTGTTGGTATTTATGTCCAGATTCGATATAGACCCTATTACCCCCAGCTTAATATGCATTGCAATTCTTGGATTCCCTACCATCTGGTCAAACCAGGCAACTGCCTTAAGCTTTTCTTCTTCCGGCATGTTCTGGATAATAGAATTTAAG
>JBFZAV010000128.1:0-2813 GCA_041308745.1 Candidatus Omnitrophota bacterium
CGGCATGGCTCATGGAGTATACAAAAAAAGACCTGCATTTTGATGTTACAGCGGGAGGGGATTTTCCGGATAATTTAAATAAATATAAGCTGATTGTTTCATGCGGAGGATGCATGATAAATAGACAGGAAATGATGCATAGAGTCAAAAAAGCGGGAAGTGAAAAAATCCCAATTACAAACTATGGACTACTTATAGCCTATTTGTCGGGGATACTGAAAAGAGTTATTGAACCTTTTGATTTAAAAGGTATAATGAATAGGGAAAACGGAAAGAAAGGAGAAGTGAACTATGCCAGGTAAGATTCTTGTAGTTGATGATGATGCCGATTTCAGAGAAGCAATGGCGACACTATTGGGAGCTAAAGGGTACAATGTTATTACTGCGACTAACGGCGAGGAAGGTTTTAAAAAAGCTAAAGCTGAAAAGCCCGATCTTGTTCTTCTCGATGTTATGATGACGAACAAAACGGAAGGTTTTGATATCGCGCGAAGAATGAAAGAGGAAGAGGGCCTTAAAGGCACGCCCATTATTATGACAACAGGCATAAGGAAAGATATGAACCTTTCTTTTGGTTTTGAGCCGGACGATGAATGGCTTCCCGTAAAGGCGGTTATTGAAAAACCGGTAAAACCGGATGTGCTTTTGGCCGAAGTTGCGAAATATATCAGAAAATAAATTTGTTCAGAACTAACAAAAAATCCAGCTATCGTTAATAGCTGGATTTTTTTATTTAGTGGTGCGCCTGCCGCGACTCGAACGCGGGGCCTACTGCTTAGGAGGCAATCGCTCTATCCACCTGAGCTACAGGCGCAGCCGGAAAAAATGTACTTTTGTTATAGCAGATTTTTCTTTATATGTAAACACATAATTTATATTAACCCTTGCAAATTTCGCTAAAAAAATGTACTATTTTGTTAACCAAATGAAGTTAATTATAATGAAAAACACATTAATTTTTATTCTCCTTATTTCAATAGTTGTTCCCGTATGGGCGGACGAGAGTTTGATGCTTAAGTCCGGCCATGCCCCCTGTGAGATTAATATCCCAAGCGGATGGAATGAAAACACCGAGAGCGATAATCCCATTCTTCTGAAGGCGTTCTCTCCAAATGTACCGCCTTCCAGCATATCTTTTGTTGTAAGGCCCCTATCCGAGATAACAAGCGCCGCCAGAGAGGTTACTGTCGGTATGTACGCGGATAAGTATGTCGAGATGCTAAAAAAAGATTTCAGGGCCCAGATGATGGAAGTGAAGGATCTTACCATTGCCGATTATCCCGCGAAGAGTATAACTGACAGGCATTTCGTGAAGGCCGGTAATTCTACCAGGGAAGTTTATTCCCAAACAATTATATTTTTTGCCGGAGAACATGTTTATAATTTTACGCTAATGACTTTTTACAAGTCCCGTAAAGATGCTTTTAGCGAGTTTGAACAAATAGTGGGTTCATTTCATTTTCTTGAGACAGAGGCCGCCGGCGAGGCCGCCGATTACACCACTACTGGCACCACTAATGATGTTACCAGTGAGGCCGCCAGCTACACCACCAGCGATACCATCAAATAAATTTTTATGCTTTACGAGTTAGCCCTTACTTTAGAGAAAGAACCGCGAGGAAAAGAAGGCATTCTATCCTGTCTTCTGGATAGCTTAAATATTTCCAAAAAAGATATCGTAGAGGAATTTTCAAAAAAGAAAACGAGGCTCCTGGTTTTTTTAAGAACAAGCCAAAAGGCAAGGGATATCGCCCGCTCGCTTATAAAACTAAAAATTAAAAAGGTAAAGATTTTAGTAACGCCCTTAAAGAATAAAGAGTGGCAGGAAAAATGGAAGGAGACTTACAAGCCTTTTAACATTACGAGAAACGTAAGGATTGTGCCTTATTGGTTAAAAGACTTCCATAAAAGGCCGACGAGAGTTACAATATTTATCGATCCGGGGCTTGCTTTCGGGTCCGGGCTTCACCCCACGACCAAATATATAGCGGAGCTGATAGAGCTTAAGAAAGGAAAAATAGAAAGTTTTTTTGATATCGGCACAGGAACCGGAATACTTTCCTGTATTGCGGGTAAATACGGAATAAAGACAATATGGAGCATAGATTTTTCCAAAGACGCCACGCGGGCGGCGAGGATTAACTTAAAAGAAAATTCATGCAAGGCAGACTATATCGGCACAGTAGACATAAAGAAATTAAAAAAAAGAAGTAAGTTCGATTTTGTCGCCGCGAATTTGAGAACAAAAATTCTCATTGAAAATAAAAGAAAAATTGTTTCATATGTAAAAAAAGGCAAATACCTCGCCGTTTCGGGCATTTCAGGCGAGAATTATAAATTTTTTAGAAAAAATTTTGACGATAGATCTTTAAAGTGCCTAAAGGTAAAAAGAAACAAGGACTGGGCCGCAGTCCTGTATAAAAAACAGGATTAAGGATTAAGAATTAAGGATTAAGGGAAACACTGGCGACTAGCGACTGACGACTAGCGACTAATAGAAGGAGTAAAACAATGACACCCACATTTGAATTCAGAAAACTCTTTAGGGCGGATGTTATTCTAAGGATAGATTATAAAATAGCCGGCGGAAAACTTATAAAAGGAAAAGCCTATTCAAAAAATCTCGGATCGACGGGCATCTGCGTAATAATGCCGGAAAAACTAAGGGAAGGAACGGAACTTGAGATGGATGTTTATATTACCAGAGGCAAAAAACCCATTTTAACGTCCGGCAAGATTCTTTGGCAGACAGAATGTCGTTATGTGCCTAAAAGTAAGAAAAAATATTATGTTACGGGTATTCAGTTTAATTT
>JBFZAV010000129.1:0-2666 GCA_041308745.1 Candidatus Omnitrophota bacterium
TTGTTTTTTCTTATTATTGCGCCGGAAGCCATGGATATGGCAAATGTATCCATACTAAGAGCGACCGCTATCGATACTATCGTAATTGTGCTCATTCTCTTCCTCCCTCAAAACCATCCTCTGGCCTCAACACATATCCTGACAAACCGAATGGATGGAACATACTTCCCTTGCGTATCTCCCCTAAAACAACTTAAAAATATAAATTCCCGTGTAATACGACCCGATGAGAATAAAAATTGCCCCGGTAATTCTGCGGGTATAATATTCAAGTTTTGTGATCCGTTGAAACCAATGACTTAACGACGTAACTCCAAGAGCAATCGCAACCGCAAACATAAGCACCGGAAGACCGGTTCCTATCCCATAAATAAACGGCAAAAGGACGCCAGACCTACTATTTAGAGCCAATGGTATAAGACTTCCAAAGAATAACGCCGCCGAAACAGGACAAAACGCCAAAGCAAAGATTAGTCCCAGGAGAAAAGCTCCTAAAGCGCCGGACTCCGCGAGTTTATTGTGGTGTTTCTGAAATAACGCGCTGCCGGGCACCCTAATCGTGATTATCTCCAACAAAAAGAATCCGGTAATTATAAGAAAGGGGCCCAAAGCTTTGGTCATATTCTTCTGTAAAAACTGGGCGACTTCAGGAACGCTCAAAAGAGAGCTGATAATTATCCAACTCAACGCCGCATACGCAACCATCCTTCCAATCGTGTAGGCAAACCCTGAAATAAATACCATGGTGGGGTGAATAATCTTCTTCGAAAGAAACGATACCGCGGCTATGTTTGTCGCCAATGGGCATGGACTTATGGAAGTTAGTATCCCCAACCATAGGGCGGAGCCTAAAACAAACACTGTCTCTATCATCCCAGTTCCCCCAGATATTTGTCCAGCTTATCTTTAATATATTCCGAAAACTTATTTTTATCCCCTAAATATTTCCACACATTTTGAAGATTTTCATACTTCGTCTCTTTACCGTCCCTGACAAGCGAAACAATAACAGATTTTGTGTAAAGCTGGTAATCTTTTATAAAATGTTTGTTCTCATTTTTATCAACGTTGATCGTTTTGAACACGATCTTGCCTGAACCAATTTCTTTCCCAAAATTTTCATCAAGCGCCTCTTTGGTATAATTTTCAATTCTAAGGCAACTCACGCAACGAAAATCATTATAAAAATAGTAAACCTGGACAAAATCACCCTGCAAATTTGTTTCTTTCTCAATAGGTTCATCTTTAGCGGAACACCCGCTTGTCATAAGCACAAAAATGGTGAATAAAAGCATCAGTCTTTTATACATTTCTTCGCCACCTCACTGTAACATCCAGCTTTTTATTTCAGCGGGTGTCGGAACCCTGCCGGCAACTTTGACCTTGCCGTCAATCACCAAAGCCGGTGTAATCATGACCTCGTACCCGGTTATTTTTCCAATATCTTCCACTTTCTCAATCTCCGCTTTTATGCCTGACTCTTTTACCGCAACCTGCGCGTTTTCGTAAAGCTTTTTACATTTTGGGCAACCCATCCCTAATATTTCTATTTTCATTTTACACCATACCTTTCTTTTAATGCCCCCCTGTAATAAACCCAAAAATCATACCGCATATCGTTGCCATAACTACAACTAACGACACATAGATAACTGTTTTCTTTGTTCCAATAACACTCTGGATAACCAGCATGCTCGGCAAACTTAGCGCAGGCCCGGCTAAAAGGAGCGCCAGCGCCGGCCCCTTACCCATACCGGAACCGATCAATCCCTGTAAAATCGGCACTTCGGTAAGCGTGGCAAAATACATAAATGCGGCCACGATTGAGGAAAAGAAATTCGCCCATAATGAGTTGCCTCCCACAAGCATAGCTACGAATCTTGAAGGGATGATCCCTTCATGCCCGACCCTGCCTAATAGGAATCCCGATACAAGCACGCCGACGAATAAAAGCGGCAGTATCTGAAGAGCAAACGCCCATGTCGCGCCGATCCAATCTTTAAGCTCTTCTTTTTTGAACCACTTGACCAGCATCAAAAATAAACTTACAAGCGATAATCCCGTAATCCACCATTTATAGCGGAAGATCTGGAACCATAGGCCGGTCTCCCCCAGGGGCTTGCTCCAGTTCGCGAATACCAGGATCACCACCATTGACAGAAAATATATGGCTGTCTGAAATAACGGGCGGGCCTCTTTTATCTCCTGTATGGCAAAATCGCCTGTTGCGTGACGAGCCCGCTCTTCCTTTAAAAATATAAGGTGCATTAATAAACCAATGACAACACTAAACACAATAGCGCCTATAGCGCGCGCCAACCCTAACTGCCATCCAAGAATACGAGCCGTTAAGATGATAGCCAAAACATTTATCGCGGGACCTGAATACAAAAAAGCAATTGCGGGCCCCAGTCCGGCACCCCTCTTATAAATCCCTGAAAATAATGGCAGAACCGTGCAGGAGCATACGGCAAGGATCGTCCCGGATATCGAGGCAACGCTGTATGACAGGAATTTATTCGCTTTCGCTCCGAAATACTTCATTACGGACGCCTGGCTTACAAAAACAGATATGGCTCCGGCAATAAAAAACGCCGGAACAAGGCACAAAAGCACATGTTCCCGTGCATACCATTTAACAAGGGCAAGAGCCTCAAAGATGGCGT
>JBFZAV010000130.1:0-2904 GCA_041308745.1 Candidatus Omnitrophota bacterium
CAATTTTAGTTTTTAACGTTTTGTCGTTTTTGATAAGATCATGGGCAATCTCATCGGCGTCTATTTTTCGCGCGCCTTTTTGGACAAACATATCCGCGACTGTAGATTTCCCCGTGCAAAACCCGCCCGTAAGTCCTATAATTATTTTTTTATTCATAATAATTTTCTCTCTTAATCCTTTAATTCCACTTTTTCCATCTCATACCAATTTGGCCCGGCCTCTATATCAACAACCAGGGGAACTTC
This sequence comes from Candidatus Omnitrophota bacterium, assembly GCA_041308745.1. GTDB lineage: Bacteria > Omnitrophota > Gorgyraeia > Tantalellales > Tantalellaceae > PPR-0476. Next base: position 247 of record JBFZAV010000130.1, read on the forward strand.
CAAATCGATAACATTTTCCATCTTTTTCTTTATAAGAAGTCCCGCTTCTTTCACTCTTTGTTTTGGAACGTTGAATACAAGTTCGTCGTGAACCTGAATAATCATCTTTGATTCTATCTTATCAAGAGCATTGTGACACTCTATCATGGCCAGTTTTATTAGGTCAGCGGCCGAACCTTGAACAGGCGTGTTTACGGCAACTCTTTCGGCAAAACCGCTTATTCTTTCATCTTTGCTGCTAACCTCGGGAATATATCGCCTTCTATTTAGAAGAGTTGTCACATAGCCGTTTTTCTTGGCAAAATCGATAGTTTTCTCGATAAAATTTTTAACACCCTTGTATCTTTCGAAATATGAATTAATAAAACGAGCCGCCTCCCCGACACTGATTTCCAAATCTTTCGCGAGACCAAAAGGGCTCATACCGTATGTGATGCCGAAATTAACTGTTTTTGCGACAGAACGCATCTCGCCTGTCACATCGCTCTTGTCGCATCCAAAAATAAGCGAAGCTGTGTATTTATGTATATCTTCGTCTTTTTTAAAAGCGCTTGTCAGCTCTTTATCGCCCGACAAATGAGCAAGGATCCTAAGCTCAATCTGCGAATAGTCCGCCGAAAGCATAAACATTCCACTGTCAGTCGGAACAAATATCTTGCGGAATTCTCTGCCCATTTCCGTTTTTATGGGTATATTCTGTAAATTGGGCTCGCTCGACGAGAGCCTGCCGGTCGACGTCGCGGCCTGATTAAACTTGGCGTGTATCTTGTTATCTCGTTTGTCCACGAGCCCCGAAACAGAGTCATAATAACTTGTCTTAAGCTTGTTCATGGACCTATAGTCCAGTAAAAGCTTGGGTAAATCATGGATTTTGGCAAGTTTTTTTAAAACTGACTCATCCGTCGAAGATCCTGTTTTTGTTTTTTTTGATGCGGGAAGAGATAATTTACCAAACAATATCTCCTGAAGCTGTTTTGGTGAATTTATATTAAATTCCTCTTGCGCCAGATCATAAATCTTATTAATTATTTCCTTTAAATCCTTGTCCATCTTGGCCGAAAGTTTGTTTAACACCTTCTCGTCCACGCCTACGCCCTCTATCTCCATATCAGCCAAAACATATATTAAAGGCATTTCTACATTTTCGAACAGCTTAAATAAGTGTTTTTCCTTAAGACCCCCCTCAAGTAGGGAATATAATTTTAAATTCAAGGCACATTCTTCGCTGGCCCTTTTTGACAGAAAATCGTTTGTAAAATCCAAAGAGCTCTGTCCCTTTGCATCCCGCCCATCGCCTGAATCCGCCGAACCAAAATTATATTCAAGCCTTCTAAGCACAATACTCGCCAGATCATATTTGGGTAGTGACGGGTCAAGCAGATAGTCCGCGATCATTACATCAAACAGCTTTCCTTTAATGTTTAAATCATGTTTATCAAATAAAATTATATCTTCTTTTAGATCATGTCCTATTTTTTCGATATCCTTATTTTCGAGAATTTCATTCAAAAGTTTGCGCTTTAGTTCAGAATCGCCGCTATTATCGAGGGAAACATAAAAAATCTCATCTTCCGCGCAGGATAACGCCATGCCATCCAATGATCCGTCCGGCAAAAATGCGGCCGATATGGATGCTTTCTTCTTATCTACAATCTTATTTATAATATCCTTAAAATCTTCATTTCTTTTTATAACTGAGTATTTTACCTCGGCTTCTTTTGAAGGCATGATTTCACGAAGCAACTTTCCGAACTCAAGTTCTTTATATGTCTTGATAAGCGCGTCATTATCCGGTTCTCCAATAACCAAATCTGCCAAGTCAACTTTTAAGGGAACATCCGCATCAAGCGTTACAAGCTCCCGGCTGAGCCTTGCCATCTTTTCGCCTTCAATAAGCTTAGTCTTTAATGATTCCGAACCCACCTTATCAATATTCTTATAAAGCTTATCAACCGTGCCGAATTCATCTATCAGCTTCCCGGCCGTAACCAGTCCGACCCCTTTAACGCCCTCGATATTATCGCTTGAGTCTCCGGCAAGAGCCATCAGCTCTATCATCTGAGGCGGTTTAACCCCATATTTCGCCCGCACGCCCTCTTCGTCATACACTTTATCTTCTTTGGGATTCGGAGAAACTACCTTTATACTTTTATTCACAAGCTGAAGCGCATCTTTATCATTGGAAACTATTACCACATCCCAGCCTTTATCCTCGGCCTTTTTAGCCAGTGTTGCAATTATGTCATCCGCTTCGTACCCCAATTGTTCACACCTCGGGATATTAAAAGCGTCTATAACGTCTTTTATTTTTGATATCTGGCTTACCAGATCATCGGGCATGGGTTTACGATTAATTTTATAATCTTCATATTTTTCATGCCGCTTGGTAGGTCCCTTAAGATCGAATACAATAGCCATCTTTTTGGGGGAATAATCATTGATCATTTTTTTAAGCATGCTTATTACGCCATAAACCGCATTTGTGGGCACACCTTTTGAAGTCTTGAGTTCTCTTATCGCATAAAAGGCGCGGTAACATAGACTTGTTCCGTCAATTAAGAAGATGTTTTCCTTATTCTTGTGCATAAAACTAGTTAGGTGGTGGAAGCTCCTGAATTTATGGTGTGATTATTTGCATTAAATATTATTAATAAACAA
>JBFZAV010000131.1:0-9346 GCA_041308745.1 Candidatus Omnitrophota bacterium
ATGTTTAGCCGGATCCAACTGGATTACCGGTTACTTAAATAGAAAAAATGCTTTGGAAGATGCCAAAAGAGAAAACGACCAGGTTAGAGTGCTCTTTGGCACCGAAGATATTGTAAACATGGCGCTTTTCGCGAGAGCCCTACGAAGCTACATTTTAATGGATAAAGCGGATGAGAAAGAAAGCTTAGTTAACTTTTTATCCAGAAGAGAAGAAGAGGCAAAAGCATCTAAGCTTCCGTCAGGGGCGCTTTTAGTTGAAGCGCAAAAGGCCTATGATGCTGCGGAAGAGATGAATAGGCTGGATACAACAAAGAGAAAACCCCAATTTATCCTTTATGAAGCGTCAAGAGCCGAGATGAACCTTTTTGTCATCCAGAGATCCGAGGTTTTGTCATACCTTGATATTGAACCGCTTGATACAGAGAAAGCGGCGGCTTTTACGCAAATTTCGCAGGCGATAAGCATCATAGAAGCAAGGTACCTTATAAACAAGGCGGATACAGCGGAAGAAATAAGCAATATTACAAAAGTTGAACTTGGCGCTAAAATCCCGAAAATTGCCGGGCAAAACGCCGAGAACGTTAAAAACACAATAACATGGCTGGCAGGATTGGATAAAGACGGCGAAAATATTCTAGACGGCGTAAATGAGGAAAATATCGTTAGAGTCCTTGTTCAGGACGCAATGAAAAGAATCGCGGAGCCGTTTGATGCTTACTATAAGAGGGACGCTCTGAAACTTGTTTATATAGGGAAGCAGGAACTTGCAGAGAGAGTAAAACTTATAAAAGATTTGAACACAAGGCTTAACCTTAAAGGCAATTATACGCTGCCCATAAATGTAGCAATACTAGACCTTAACAGGGGAGAGATAGAAACCCTGGCAAATATTCACAAATTAAACCAGGAATACTCTTTCTTTGAAATAGAAGAAGATAAAGTGCCTTTTACTAAAGGCGAGGTATACGAAATTTCAACGGCTATGGGATCGGAACAGGTAAAAGCCAAAACCCAGGAATCCGTTTTAAGAGAAATAAAAAACAGGGCTTTTCTGCCGAAAATAAACGATAAATTCAGGCTGGATGACACAAGGCAGATTAATCCGGGAGATATTAACCTCAAAATAGCCACCAAGGACGAAATTATCCGTCTGGCCAAGGAGCGAAGGGCCCAGATGATTGCGGCCGCGTATGATGAAGTTAGAGCCCAGGCGCCGGAAGTCGTGAGAGACGCTGATACTGAGGAAAGTAATATTATAAACATTATTGTTTTTATTATTTTAGGCAGGGCTACGGGGGTTAACGAAAGAACCAGAAACGCGTATTTAGAAGAAAACGGAATTACGAATGATGTTCAGGCCGATTTAAGGCGCGCGATTGAAGGTGTTACTGATGAGGCTCAAAAAGAGAATATAATCAAAGAAAGAGTTACGTCAATTGTTATGGCGAGAGCCCTTCCGGCACCCGCGGCGGAAGAACCGGCGGCAGTAGAGCCGGTCATTCAACCTGCTGTAGAGGGGCCGATAGAAGAACCTACGCCAGCGGTGGAACCTACCATTCAGCCGGAGAAAAAGACAGTTTATGAAATTCCATTAGCGATACAAGGTCCGGAAGAACCCTCTTTAAGACAAAGAACAAAAGAATTGATCGAGGCAATAAAAAAGAGGTTAAACAACTTTATTTTAGCCCTTAAGAGCGATCCCGCAAAGTACGATAGATATATTCTTTTACAGGGGAGTGAGAGCGAGAAAAAGGATATGCACTGGTTCCTGGCCGAGGCGGCAAAACTTAAACAGGAAGAGAAAAAGAGCCGGGTAGAAGAACTAACAACCTGGGCCGAAAACCAGATAAAGGAAATAAATAGACAGGCGGAGGCATCAAAAACAGAAATTAATCGAATGCTGGAATCACCGCTTTTGCTGGCCGATATAAACAGAGTTGAAAACGCCGAAAAATTGTACAGTTACCTCGTTAGTCAGGCTGATGATGTAAATTATCCCGCGGGAGTTATGGAAGAAACCGACAGCGCGGTTACGTTTAAGGCTAAACCAGAGCCGGGGATGTGGAACATAAGGGCCGAAGACGAAGAATTGTATAAGCTTATTTCAGGCGCGCGAAACCGTATTGTTGAAGCGATCAGTAGATACAAGATAGACAGTGAAATGACGGAAGGAAGAAATCCTTTTGAGTATTTGGTTGTAATTAAAGCAAAACAGATAGCTCAAGATAAAGAAGCCAGGGGAGAAGGCCCGCAAGACTCAAAAGAGGCTCGGGACAAAAACTATCTGGAAGCCCTTGATAATTTTGTAAGACCCAACCTTCTTGAAAATAAGGGGCTTGCCGCGCTTTTCAGAAATTTAGAAAAAGTTGACGCGATTACAGTAGAAATTGACAAAAAAATATCCGACGTTAAAAACGAGTGGAAAAGAAGACTTAGCGAGCTTCTACTTGAAAACGCAACGCTTAATAACGAAAGAGAAATTTTAGGCAATATTTTGCGGGGAGAAACCGCGGCACAGGCGTTTAATTATGCCGAGCGAGATAAAGGATACAAAATTTACATAAAACATCTATGGGAAGTTGTGGGGCCGAGACAATCGCGCGAAGATATTTTAAGCGCAAACGAAAGAATAATTGCAAGGCATCTGGAATTTGTTCCGGACATGTCTTTGCCGGCAGATCTTCTGCTTAACCCGGACGACATTGACACGCAGATGCTTACAGGGGACCAGCTTGAGAAAAAGATTCAGGATAAAATTAACGAACTTAATCGGCTCGGCGTTGAACATAGAAAAAAAGAAAGAGAGCGAATTGTCGGAGAATTGACAGAGATGTTTAAAAAAGCGCCGGAAGGGGCTGTTCTTCCGGATGTTTACCCGGCTACATTTACGCTTCCTGAAAGTTATCCGGCAGAGTGGATCCGCCCGAAAAACCCCTTAATGCCGGGCGCTGATATTGATCCCATCATATTGAGCGAGTTATTTAAGAATTTCCAGATGAGAAAAGAAGCATACTATGAGACTTTGAGTCTATACATCGCCAGTCTGTGGAAAGAATGGTGGGAAAGAGAACCGGAACCGGAGTTCAGAAGAGATCTGGATTTAAACAAGGAACTCAAACAGTATCTTTACAGCTTGGTTCATAACGAGATTGATTATGACACCCTGGACGAAAGTTTTGATATAAGGGTGCCGGACGATGCGTATTTCAGAAATCTCCTCGATGCAGAGTACAATGTAGAGCTTAGAATGCGCAAGGAAAGAATCAACAATATGGTTCTTGGCATGAGGCAACTGAAAATAGCGATTAAAAATATTCCGCTTAAAGAGGAATATAGGTATCTTATTGGAATCGAAGAAGCCGAGAGCGATTTTATTATCAAGGAAAAACCGGAATACATTCTCGCGGACTATGATAATTTCTACAGTTCTTTGAATGCTGATTTTGACGCTCTTCGTGATGAAATCCAGAGAATCGGTGAAAACAAGAAGTTTCTCATAAATTCAAACGACAATCTACAGAAGACTTATAACGAATTAGTCGGCGGTTTTAAACGTTTGCCGGAGGATATTCCTTTTAATGTTAATGATCTCGGCCTTTTAAAGGCAAAGCGAGATGATCTTATAAATATGTCTGTTTCTAAACTTAATGCTTTAATATCAAGAATTATACTAGAGAGGGAAGGGATAGTAGCTGGGGTAAACCAGGATTTAAGGGCTAAATGGAAAAAAGTCTTTCCGTCGCCGTTTGACCAATTCCCGGAAGTTTGCGAAATAAAAATAGGAACAGCGAAGGAAAGAGAGATTTTAGGCAAGCCGTATATAGAGTTTAAAAAGCGCATTGACAAGGCGTACAAGGACCTTGGAAATATAATTGCGCTTACAATCGAAGTGAGACGGCAAAGAATGGCAGACGCCAATACGAGGCTTGAGAAATATTACGAAGAGAGAATGGATAGAAATAAGTACGAAATTCCGCAGGGTATTTTGTTTAATTTGGCGGATGAAGAAGAAGTTAAAAAATATATTAAACTTGCGGATAGTGAATTTGAAAATGAATTTAACGATAGAAAAGGCCAGATTGACGCGCATGTTATGGCCATTAGGCTGGAAGAGATCATGGAATTCAACACCGAAGCCGAAGGCGCGCTTAAGGATGTCTTTAAAGATGTCTATAAGCCGGAAGATATAGTTTTACCCGAAAACCTGAAACTTAACCCGAATATTAAACTGAATCTTCTCGCCGAGCTTTATGATGCTTATGTACGAGATGTTGAAGAGATGATGATTAAGATAAGTTCTTACATCAACGATTTACGCGCGAAGAAGAAATTAATTGACGAAGCGAACTTAAGACTTAAAGAATACGCCGCAGCTTTTGCTAACCCGACAGATATAATGGCAAAGAAGTACGAAATGTTTCAGCTGGCGTATCCGCCGTTTGGAAAGCTTGCCCAGGTTACTACGGACAGCGTGAGGGTTCTGGAAGGAGAAATGCTTAACGGCGAAAATCAGCTTAGGCATTCCATCGCGGGCAGAAGACAAATATGGATAGATAAAACTAATGATCTTGCGGCAAGAGAATTTAGAGAAGCTTTAAATGAAGAAATGCCGGAAGTTTTTAAATTTAACCGCGATGAAATAAGACTCATTTACGATCTCGAGAACCAGCCGTTTGAGGATGAACTTAACACAAGGCTTGAAGGAATAAGATTACAAATAGCGAGACTTCTTGATGTTGAGATCCCACGCGACAGCATTATTGAAGAGGCAAGGCAGCAATGGCTAAGGACAAGACAGGATGTAAAGGAAAATATTATTAAAAGAAGAGAACAGCTTGATAGGGATGTAAATGAAAAGCTTAAAGCCGTGCCGCAGGACATTATGCATTTAGTGAGGCCGGAGATAAACTACGCAGAAGGCATCCAAAGAGAACTTAGCGTGCAGAATCAGGCGGTTTTGGCCAGACGCGTTAACGAAATAATAGCAGGCATAAAGGCCGAAGTTGAAGATCTGGGATATGGCACAGCGAATATGGATGCTATCCCGCTCGAGGAATTGGATGACGATGTTTTTGCAAAAATAATTAACTATATTGAATATAACAAACAGATTTTAGGGCTGCTTAAGCAAGATCTGGGAGTCGATAAGAGGGGTCTTGAAGCGACGAATAACACTTTAGACAGGGCATTTAACGCGTCTAAAGACAGGCAAGTCAAAGATTATGCTGCACGAACCGCAAAGGCAGACTTTATTACTTTAACACAGAACATAAGGGAGCTTGAGGCTGCGCTCGGCGCAAGAAGCGCTTTCGAAACAGACTTAAGAAGAAGAATGTCAAGGCGCGCCGGTCCGGATGAAATAGATCCGGCGGTAAACCTTGCCTATTACAGTGTTTCCGAATTAAATGACCAGCGCGAAAAAGACGCAAGAAAAGCTTTACAGCAGGAAAGAGGCTTAATAGCCGCGGACCTTCCTTTTGAATACGAGACGGCTTTTAAAATAAACAGAGTTCTCGACAACGCGGTAAGCGCGGCAACTTATTATGCCGCAAGGAAACAAGGCTTTAACGTTGACGAACTAACGCTTCTATTAGGGGACAAATCTAAAACTGTATCCGAGGCCTTCCTTGGTAGATTAGCTCCTTTAGCGGCAGGAGTAGTGAGCCCGCAGGAGAAAATTGACAGAAACGATCCGGCATATAAAAATTTCCTTAAACTGCTTGATGAAAAATTTAACCGGATGTTTGTCCAGCAGGCTTTAAACGCGCCATCGCCCGAAGAAGAGACAATGCGCGACACGCTTTACAAAATAATGGGCGGCAAGCCGGGCGAAGCAGGAGCCATACCTTTTATCAGACAATTCTTAATTAACTCGGTTATAGGAAAACCTTTATACAGAGTTACCATTGAAGGTCCGGGGGTGCCGAGTAAGGAAGAACTTACTCTGGAAGCGAGGGGCGGCCTTCGCGGAGCAAGCCCCGATGCGGAAAGCGCTTTGGCAAAGATTGTTGAAGAAGGCGAAGAAAAAATTGTTTTCCAGGGCCTTCTCCCCGAAGAAATAGCCCAGATATTCCCAAGTTTAAGAGAATACATTAAGCCCGAAAGTCTGGAAATAGACCGTTCCTATGATATTTTTGTCCAGGAAAGAAAGACAATCGAAAAAATGTTTAAAGCAAATATCAAGAATGAAGCCGGCAACATTCTTTATAATGGAAGGACTTTAGGCGGGCTTGTTACGGAATCATCCGAGAACATCCAGGAACTTCTTGTTGAAATTGCGTTACTGGAATTCAGACTTGATTACATGAATTTTAAACTGGCCGAGTATAAGGATAGCTTAGCAAAAGAAAAAGCCAAGAAAGAGGAAGAACGGGATAGGGGAAAAATAGGCAACCTTGAACAAACAATCGGGAATCTCGAGAATGCTATAGAGACTGTTATTGGAAGAATAGGAAATTTAAACAACGACCTGGATGCCGAAAGAGACAAGGTTGTTGGGTATTTGCATGCCGCTTTCCCGAAAATGAGGAAAGTTTTTAAAACCGAAGAAGAGTTTGAACTTGCAAAGCAAGCCGCGGAAGCGGAAGATCAAGCGAATTTCAAAATAGAAGGCACTGTAGCTAACCCGGTCTATGTATTTGAAAGAGCTTCGCAGGTAGCGGAATATTTAACTCAGGCTCCGACAGAAACCCAGAAAGAGATGATTGCGCGTGTAAAGAAAAAAGAAAGAAGAAACTGGATTATGCTTGGAATAGTGGCATTTATGATGGTTCTTCCCGCAATGTCGGGCTGTGTAAGCACAACTGTTCCGACAAACATTGTTAATATTGAAAATATTCAGGCGCAGCCGACAGTTATGGCCGCTCCGGCCGCTCCGATTGCAGGTGAACCGGCGCTAGCTCCTGTTGTAGCCCCCGGAGACTTAGATTTAATTATTCCCGCGGAAAGAGTCGAAGCGGCACCGGACGAAATTATCCCGGTGGAAAGAGTGACAAGCGATGATATTTTAAGGGACGCCGCAAAATGGGCACCGATGCCGGAAGTACCGGTTGTAAAAGAGATGAAAGCTCTGCCACCCGAAAGGCTGGGAACTTATGAGCAATTGCACCGGGCGTATTTGCGTCTTGCCGAAGGAGAGCTAAAGGGCGTTAATCTTGCTCCACAGTTTGTGTTCTTTACGGGCGACGAAATTAACGAAGGCGAAGCAATGGTATTCCCGGATAAGGCCGACCTTCTTTCTTTAGTAAGGTCAAGAGTGCTTGTAAAGGGCAGCACCGCCATAGAAGCACCGGAATACAGCATGTTAAGAGGTCCCGAAGGAAGAATGGAGCCCCTGTCGGCCGAAAACAGAGAAAAAATAAGAGAAATTGCAAAGCAGTTAAAATTTAACAGCGACGAGATGGCCCGGGTGGAATTTCTTTTTACCCAGGGCGATGTTTTTACGGGTGTCGGCAAGATAACAGATGCCATTATTCAGCACCAGGAAGCCATAGATTTTGTAATAGATACGGCAAAAACAAAAGGCTTCGGCGAAAAGGCGAGGTTTACAATTACCGGGGCGGATGACTTCGAAATGGTTGGGCTCGCTTCCGGAGGTAAAATCATAATAAACAAACCAAATCCTGTAACGGGCGAGTTTGATGTGAGGTCAAGTGTAAATCCGACTCTCGATGCCGATGCGGACGCTATAACAGAGTATCTTACGGCAATACTTTCAAGACCGAGCGAGAGTGGCGTTAATTACGTTCGTTCCGTAACCGACAATCTGACTAAAAACAAATTCGGTTTTTTTGTCAAAAAACCCGCTCTTACATTCGCCGCGGCGCTCGAGGACGAAGCAAGGGCGCTTGAAATGAAGCTTTTAAATATTGGCCGGGAACTTGGTATACAAGGAAAAGATTTTGACGCGTACAGGGATCATATAAGCACCAGCAGGCTTGATGCCGCGCGCGAAATGCTGTCGGCCGCAAGAGAAAGTGCCTTAACTGCTCTTAAAGAGCAGAAGAAGCTTGCGCTTAAAAATGCCTTGGAAGACAGTCAAAAAGATCGGATTGAAAGTGATTTTGAGGATAAAGAAGCAAGGATCGAAACAGGCTACAAAAACGCGAACAGATGGGGAACCGATTATTTTGACAGATTGGAAGCGGCTCGAAAGCTTCTTGCAGGCGCTCCTTTGAGAGATATTAAGGGCGAATCAAAAACAATGCTCACCTTTACGGAATTTTATTATAGGGCCGGTATGCATTGGGCGGCAAACAGGGACCATTTTCTGGCTAGGCAGATGCTGGGTATATCGCTGTACGAGGCAGGGAAAGAACTCGGGCTCAACGACGAAGAGCTTAACAATCTTGAATTAAGGATAATGGCCAGCCGCATAGAAGGCGATGACAGCGCTCTTAAGATTCTGGAACAAAAGTTTAACGAACTTAATAAGAAAGCGGAAATACCCAAAGACGAAAAAGCCAGATACAAAGCCGCAATCGATTATGCAAAAGAATCGGCGGGGGCAATTGATGATCTGGATTCGCGGTTCTGGGATCATTTTTTAACCGTTACGAATTTGACTCTCCAGTGGACCGCTCCGACACTTTTAGAAGGGTCAATAGAAGGTTTGACCGAAAATTTCTGGATGGCAACCGGCGACGGCTACGGCGAGTACGCCGAATGGACCAGATATTATGTTACTCATGACGGCAACACTCTGGGTATTTACGCAAGACCCGAAATAGCGGATGTTTTAACGCCCGCGCAGTCAATTTTCGGCCTTATAAGCTCAATAAGAGCGGGCGTAAAACGAAGCGAACTTTTTGAGAACATGCGTGTCGTAGGCGAAAGAGGCGGGAATGTTTATGTCGAGACGAAAATACCGGCGGACTCCCTTGGAGGAAAATTTGTTGAGTCGCTAAAAGCTTCATGGGCCTCCTACGGAGGTAATTTTGTGGCGTTTATACCGACCAACAGCGAGGGCGACGGTTTTTATGTCGGGATGGCTGATCCTTATAACGTAGTTATAGGAATCAGGTACAGGGCGGGATTAGGCAAAGAAGCGATGAACATACTTACTTACGGCCCGCAGGCGTTTACCTTTCCCGGTGAAGTTCCCGTTACATGGTTTGCGGATGAAAGCGATGTTGACTGGGACCATTTGTGGGTAGGGGCCAACGAAACCCTTAAAACCGGCACCGCATTTTTGGTTCCGATAGTCGGCGGAAGTGTATATGAATCAGTAGAATCAGGCATTAATTATTTTGTCTTTAGGCCCGAGCTTGAACAACTCGCGAAAGCCGCGCAGCATGAAAAATCTGACAGATACCTTATGCCATTCCCCGAAACTACTGATGAATGG
>JBFZAV010000132.1:0-3146 GCA_041308745.1 Candidatus Omnitrophota bacterium
AAGGTAAAAAATCACTTTAACGAGAAAGGCTCCTTCTGCTTTTGAAATTTATTTGCACAATGACGATGTTGGGCTATAATGTTCGCATGAGCGAAAAGATTAGAGCGTTTATTGCGGTTGATCTCTCTAAAGAAGTTTTGGAAGAACTCGGGAGAGTAGAGAGGGAACTTGAGAAAAGCGATGCCGGGGTAAAGTGGGTAAGGCCCGACTCGATTCATGTGACATTAAAATTCCTGGGCTATGTTGAAGAGGACAAGGTCGAGTTAATAAAAGAAAAAATTGGGAGCATAAACAGTCAAATAGTTCCTTTTGACATTTCATTAGGAAGCGTCGGAGTTTTTCCGAATTGGAGACGACCTAGCGTTGTTTGGGTTGGAATTGAAAACGGCGCTGAGCAGGTTAAGTTATTAGCCGATAAAGTAGAAGAGGCCATGAATGAGCTCGAATTCGAAAAAGAGGCCAGAGAATTCAAGGCGCATATAACCTTGGGCAGGGTAAAATCGTCTAAAAATATCCAAAAACTCGAAAAATTCTCACAAAGCGTTAAAGTAAGTCCTTTAAATACAAATATTTCCAAATTAATCCTATACAAATCCACACTCACCCCAAAGGGTTCGATATACACCTCATTAAACTGACAGTTAAAAATCCCTATAAAAAAAAGTGAACGTAAAATTGAGTAATATGCGTCTATATGTATGTAAGACAATGTCGCAAAGCCACAAGGCCACAAGGACACAAAGTCACAATGCCTCAACTTAATTTGTAATTTAAAAGGGGGTGAGATCGTGGAAAAAGGGTATAAAAAGCTTTTAGTATGGAGAAAAGCCGATAAATTTGTTTATGAAATATACAGAGCTACGCAAAATTTTCCAAAAGAAGAGACCTACGGAATAACTTCCCAGATTAGAAGGGCAGCATTGTCTATTGCGCTGAACATAGTTGAAGGCTCTGGCAGACAAGGAGATAAGGGAATGAAATATTTTTTAAATATGGCTCTTGGGTCAAATTCCGAAGTTCAGTATTTGATGGATTTATGTCTTGAATTGGGGTATTTTGATCAAAATACATACAGAAAATTGGAAGATATGAGACAAGAGGCAGGAGGCCTTCTGTGGCGCTTTCATCAGGCCCTATAAAGTGTAAATTTAGCCTTGTGGCCTTGTGGCCTTGTGGCCTTGCGACTTTATGTTTGCAAAAAGTTAGGTATCAAGTATAATATGTTAAAAGTATTTATATATCTTGGTAAATAATAGTAAAAATCAAAATAATATACGGGGGTGCGATCATGGTTAAGAAGGCTCAAAAATCAACAGACCTTGGCGAGACAAAAGCCGAGGTAAAATCAGATGCCCAGCAAAAGGCGTCTGTGAACAAACAAGCTATAGAAATGGCGATCAGTAAAATCGAGAAGGATTTTGGCGAAGGCGCCATAATGAAAATGTCCGAAAGCGCGCATAAAAAAATTGCCGTTATACCAACCGGTTCTTTGGGCCTGGACATTGCTCTTGGTGTAGGAGGAGTTCCTCGGGGCAGGATAGTTGAGATTTTCGGTCCGGAAGCAAGCGGTAAAACTACGCTTACCTTGAACATTATCGCAAATGCCCAGAAAGCGGGAGGGGAAGTTGCGTTTATTGATGCCGAACATGCGTTTGATCCTGCGTATGCCAAAAAAATCGGTGTCAATCTGGATAAGTTATTAATCTCACAGCCGGATAGCGGCGAACAGGGGCTTGATATAGCCGAAACTTTAGTTAAAAGTAATGCCATAGATGTAGTGGTTATCGATTCCGTTGCGGCGCTTACTCCCAGAAAGGAACTAGAGGGCGATATGGGCGATTCTCACATCGGGCTTCAGGCGAGACTTATGAGCCAGGCTTTAAGGAAGCTTACGGGAGTTATATGTAAGAGTAGAACATGCGTAATATTTATCAACCAGATAAGGATGAAGATTGGCGTTATGTTCGGTAACCCAGAAACAACAACCGGCGGTAATGCTCTTAAATTTTATTCATCGGTAAGGATAGATTTAAGAAGAATAGCGTCGCTCAAAAAAGGCGAGGAAGTTGTCGGGAACAGGGTGCGCGCGAAAGTTGTTAAGAACAAGGTGGCCCCGCCGTTTAAACAGGCCGAATTTGACATAATGTTTGACGAAGGCATATCGCGCTCTTCAAGCATTATAGATTTGGCCGAGAGTATCGGTGTAATTAAAAAGACCGGAACATGGCTTGCGTACGGTGACGAGAAAATAGGACAAGGCAAGGAAAACGCAAGAGTGTATTTAAAAGATAATCCAAAGCTTCTTGATAAAATCGAAGGCGATGTCATGAAGGTCGTTAATGCGAGCGCATAAAAAAGAAAGACAGAGATGACCACAAACGAAATAAGAAAACGTTTTCTTGAGTTTTTCGAGAAAAAGGGACATAAAATCGTATCCAGCGATTTGCTTGTGCCCAAGAATGATCCAACGCTGCTTTTTACCGGCGCCGGTATGAATCAGTTCAAAGATCAGTTTATGGGCAAGAATGTCACGTTCTCCAGGGCAACGACCTGTCAGAAGTGTTTAAGGACGGGCGACCTTGAGAATGTAGGAAAAACGCCGAGGCATCACACCTTTTTTGAAATGCTCGGCAACTTTTCGTTTGGCGATTATTTTAAAAAAGAAGCTATTCTCTGGGGATGGGAATTTATGACCGAAGTTTTGAAAATTCCCAGGGAAAGGCTGTGGGTATCGGTTTATAAAGATGACGATGAGGCTTATAGCATTTGGCTTAACGACATGAAAATTCCGGCCGGAAAAATAGTAAAGCTCGGCGAACACGATAATTTCTGGCCGGCCGATGCGCCCACGAATGGGCCCAACGGGCCGTGCGGGCCTTGTTCGGAGATTTTTTATGACTGGGGCAAGAATGTCGGCTGTGGAAAAGAGAATTGTTCTCCGGCGTGCGATTGCGGCAGGTTTGTTGAAGTGTGGAATTTGGTTTTTACGCAGTTTGAAAGAAAACCCGACGGCACTCTGGTCCCGCTTCCGAACAAAAATATTGATACCGGAATGGGGTTGGAGCGCATCGCGTCGGTAATACAGGATGTAAGGACAAATTTTGACACGGATATTTTTATGCCAATTACGCGGGCGATAAAAGATG
>JBFZAV010000133.1:0-5253 GCA_041308745.1 Candidatus Omnitrophota bacterium
CTTCACGCCTCTTTCCTTGGCAATCATCGGAACATTAACGTAGTTGACAGTTTCTTCCAAAATCGGCGAAAATACGCCTTTAAGAAGCGCCCTTGTAATTAAGCTTACATCTAGTTCCGCAACTTCACCTATATACTTTACCTTGATTGATTTGATAGGCTCTTCTATAAGCTGAGTCTGTATTGATCCGAGCCTCTCGGCAAGGTTTGTATAAGGCGTAATTGCTTCCAGAAGCTCCGATTCCATGGCCGGTATGTTGGCGGCATTTCTGTAGCCCAAACCTAAAAGAGCGTCCCTAACGCCTTTTGCGATATCTATCGACACGTTAACCTGCGCTTCCTGAGTTGACGCCCCTAAATGCGGCGTTGTAATAACATTTTCAAGATTATAAATCGGGCTGTCAACGGGAGGCTTTGCCTTTGTTTCGTAAACATCAAGGGCTGCCCCTGCAACCTTGCCGGATTTAATATTTTTTGCAAGCGCCTCTTCATCTATAATACCGCCGCGCGCGGCATTAATTATTCTTACGCCGTTTTTCATAATCTTAAAAGCTTCTTCGTTGATGAGGTGCCTTGTCTCATCCGTAAGAGGCGTATGTATGGTTATGTAATCGCTTCTTCCAAAAAGCGTTTTAAGATCAACCGGTTCAATATTCAGGGATTTCGCTTTTTCTTCCGTAAGGAACGGATCAAAAGCAATAACCTTCATTTCAAAGCTTAGCGCTCTTTTGGCAAACTCGGTCCCTATTCTTCCAAGGCCTATAACACCCAGGCTCTTGCCGTACAGTTCGACACCCATGAACTTTTTTCTGTCCCATTTGCCGCTTTTTACGGACTGATTTGCCTGCGGTATATGGCGCGAAAGAGAAAGCATCAGGCTGAAGGCATGTTCTGCGGTAGATACTGTGTTTCCGCTGGGGGCATTCATGACAACAATGCCTTTTTTACTCGCGTTTTCGAGGTCCACATTATCAAGGCCGACACCCGCTCTTCCTATAACCTTCAGGTTATCAGACGCTTCAATGATCTTTTTTGTAACCGTTGTTTCGCTTCTTACAATAAGACCGTCATATCCTTTTATTTTTTTGCACATTTCGTCTTCCGAAAGTTTTGAAACTTCGGTAACCTCAAAATTTTTCTCATTCTTCAAAATGTCAATACCCTCTTTGGCAAGAGGATCACTAACCAGAATCTTTATTGTCATATCGCACCAGCCTTTCGTGTTTTACAAGCTGTAAGCAGTAAGCTATAAGCTGTAAGTTTGTTTACTTTAACAATTCCTCGGCTTTTCCAACACCCTTACCAAGCTGGAATTTATAACCCAGCTGACTTAAGACCATTTCAATTCCGGCAAGCGCTGAAATTGTATCGTATTCATCCATATAGCCCAGATGAGCTATCCTGAAAATCTTGCCTTTTACGCTGCCCTGGCCTCCGGCAATAGTTACTCCCTGCTCGTCGCGCATCTTTTTAACTATAGCCGACCCGTCAACACCTTCGGGCACCTTTACACTTGTAACGGCATTCGAAGGACTTGAAGAATAAAGCTCAAGGCCTATCGCCTTAACCGCTTCTCTTGTGGCCTTGGCAAGCTTTGCGTGCCTGGCAAGAATATTATCAATACCTTCCGCCAGCATCATGTCAAGAACTGTATCCAGCCCCATAATAAGAGAGACAGCCGGAGTCCATGGAGTATCGTCCTTTTCATATGCTTTCAGAGCCGCTTTCAGGCTGAAATAAAATTTTGGCAGCTTGGAACTTTCAGCCAGCTTTAATGCTTTTTTACTTACGGTTAAAAATGCCAGACCCGGAGGCAGCATTAAACCCTTCTGAGAACCCGAAACAACAACATCAACGCCCCATTCATCAGTTTTAAGCTCGTCAGCCGATAACCCGCTTATGGCATCCACAACCAATATAGCATCAGTCTTTTTTACAACTTCCGCTATTTTTTTAATATCGTTCACCACGCCCGTTGAAGTTTCACAAAGAGTGCTGTAAACAACTTTTATTCCCTTGTTTTCATTTAAAAGTTTTTCGATAACTTTAGGATCCGCCGGATCGCCCCACGTTACATCGTAATATACGGCTTCTACTCCATAAGCTTCGCACATTTCGCCGAAACGTTCTCCAAATTTACCGCCCCTTATAACAAGCGCTTTGTCGCCTTTTGATAAAAAATTAACTACAGACGCTTCCATGGCCCCTGACCCGCTTGAAGCGAGAGTTATAACAGGGTTTTCAGTCTGAAAAATCTTTTTTAATTTTCCGTTCACGCTCTTTAGAACCGCTACGAACTGCGGCGTTCTATGGTGAATAATTGTATCCGCCATTTTTAACAAAACTTTTTCCGGAACAGGTGTCGGCCCGGGCGACATAAGTCTGTATTTTCTCATATTTCCCCCAATCTTGTTGGTTACTTTGAAATATTTTCAATAACCTTATCGACTATACCGTAACTAAGCGCTTCGTCCGCGCTCATAAAATAATCTCTTTCGGTATCATTTTTAATTCTTTCCATCAACTGTCCGGTATGCTTTACAAGAATTTCCTCAATCTTTTCCTTTAGCCTTATTATCTCCCGCGCGTGTATGTTAATGTCCGTGGCCGTTCCTTGGGTTCCTCCCCAGGGTTGGTGGAGCATTATTCTTGAATGCGGAAGCGCATATCGTTTTCCTTTTGCTCCGGCAGCCAGAAGAACCGCAGCCATACTTGCCGCCTGGCCCACGCAATATGTGTTTACCACCGGCTTTACAAACTGCATGGTGTCATAAATCGCAAGGCCGCTCGTAACTTCTCCCCCCGGAGAGTTTATGTAAATATTGATGTCTTTCTCAGAATCTTCCATCTGGAGAAAAAGAAGCTGGGCTATTACAACATTGGCAACATAATTGTCTATTGCGGAACCGATAAATATTATCCTATCCTTTAACAGACGCGAGTAAATATCATACGCCCTCTCTGTTCTCCCGTCGTTTTCCACAACCATAGGAATAACGCTCATTTTGCCTCCTTTTAATGTCGATTCTTACTACTGTATATCGTATGTCGTACTATCGCAATGTCGCGGCCGATACACGATCGACGACCGACGATAGACGATACCCTATTTGCTTTCAACGCTGGCCTCGCCAAGTAAAATGTCCAGCGTTTTATCTTCTCTCAGTTGTTCTTTCAATCCTTCAACTAAATCATTTTCAACGTAATATTTTTTTACGTTTTCCAAAGGCTGTTCGTATGCTTTTGCCTGTTCCTCTATATATCTATCAATTTCTTCGTCCGTAACACCGATATTTTCTTCCTGGGCAATTTTATCAAGAATAAAATAAACGCGAACCTTATTTTCAGCTTCAGGAAGAAGTTTTTCCTTCAGGCTGTCTTTTTGCGAGTTTATTACATCCTTGGACACACCTTTGGTTAAAAGTTCATGCTCTGCCTTTTCAAGGAGGACGCTAAGCTGTCTTTTAACCATTGAAGACGGAACATCAAAAGTGTGTTTATTTATAAGGTATTCCAGTATCTGGTTTTTCATATTGATGTTATTATTAAGTGTTTTTCTTTCCAGAAGCTGCGACTTAATGTCTTCCCTTAACTCGTTTAAGCTTTCTTTGCCCGCCTTTTTTGCCAGTTCGTCATCAATATTCGGCAGTATCTTTTCTTTTACGCCTTTTACCTCTACTTTAAAAATCGCGCTTTTACCCGCATATTTTTTGTCGGGATAATTTTCAGGCAGCGTTGCCTCAATACTCTTTAAATCGCCTTTTTTCATACCGCAAAGCTGTTCCCCCAAACCCAGAAGAGAAGAATCTTTATCGGCCTCGATCCACATGTTCTGTTGCTTTTTTGTTATCGGTTTTTCTTCAACAAAAACCTCAACATCACAGAGACCGAAATCTTTTTTTTCTATGGCTCTTTCGGCATCCTTAAATTCGGCGTTCATGTTTCTTATTCTGTCAACGGTTTCGTCCACTTCCTTATCATCAACACTCACCTTTTCGCTGGAAACCTTTATTCCCTTATAGTTTTTAAGTTTAACCTCGGGGTGGGAATCGACTTTTGCCTTAAACGATAAGCTTCCTTCCTCGTGAAGAACAATATCAAAAATTTCCGGATAACTTACCGGAGAAATCTTGTGTTCACTGACCGCGCTCTGGTAGGCCTCGGGGACAAGTCTTCTCTTCACTTCGTCCATGGCATCGTCTTTATGTTTTTTATAGACCAAATCGATAGGAGCCTTACCTTCGCGAAACCCGGGGATCTTCGCTGACTTCTTGATCTCGCTCATAACTTCATCTAAAGCCTTGCTTACAGTTTCAGCCGGAAGAATTACATCTATCTGACTGGCTGTTCCATCAAGTTTTTTTATCTTGCTTTTCATCTTTCTCTCTTCACTTCCTTATTTTTTGTTAAAATTCCGGCTCTACAAGACCGTAATTGCCGTCACCTTTTTTATATAAAACACAATTTTTCCCGCTTTCGGAATTTTTAAACATAATAAACTCTTTACCTAAAACCTCTAGCTCAAGCTTGGCTTCCTCCGGAGACATGGGTTTATTGGCAAAGTTATCTACCTTGACAATCTGCCCCTTGCGGTTTGAAGCGCCTCTTCCCATTCTGAATACAGGCATAACATACTTGTCAATAATTCCGCCACTTCTGTATTTTTTAGATGCATCCTTATCGCTCACGCGTCTAATCTGTTTTTTTAGGTTATCAATGGATTTATCTACCGCGGCGTATATGTCCTGCGCGCTTTCTTTCGCCACCAGCCTGTGGTTCTTCATGTGGAGTATAACTTCAATATTTTTATTTACCTTTTCCTCTTCGAACACCACTTCGCATTCAGTTATAGTTCTATTTAATTTGACGAGTTTAGACATCTTCTTATTTACATAACTTTTAAGAGCGCTATCCAGCTCGACGTTTCTACCCGTAATTAGTATCTCCATAATTTGCTCCTTTTTTGAAGTATATCAATATATCATTATTAATATTTTTTTTCAAGCAAAAGCTCGCGAAACCTTTTCATAAATTAACCCCTCGCAATCCATCCTTCGGAGATGCCTGCTTGGGATAAATTCGGCCATACAACTTACTAACACCATCGTTCGAAATCCCTCGCCGCTGCCTTCAGCAATACTCGCTCGGGATAAATTCGCACCTATAACTTATGAACATTTCATTGCGAAATCCCTCGCCACTGCCTTCAGCAATACTCGCTCGGGATAAATTCGCACCTATAACTTATGAACAT
>JBFZAV010000134.1:0-4341 GCA_041308745.1 Candidatus Omnitrophota bacterium
ACAACTAAGCAGATAAATCCCGGGGCCAGGCTGATGTATCGCCTTCCATGGGAGCTGGGGTTAGAACTTGGGGCGGATGTCAGAAAGAGATATTCTTCTGATAAGTATACGAGCGACAGAACCGATGCCTATAGCGCCGGGTTAAGCAAGGATTTGAAGTTCTGCTATTTTTTAGCAAAATATACAAGAACATATGTGGAAAATTATGTAGATCCCACTCAAAGCAGGGAGAGAGACGGCGTGGATATATCTCTTGACGGCGATTTTGATGTAAAGAACGTAAGAGTAAACTGGAATGTCGGCGAAAATATCGAATGTGAAGAAGATGTGTTTGTTTCAGAAAACGATCTCATGTTTAATCATATTGCCGGAATTAATTTTATGTTTCCATCCAGCCTGATGGTCGAGGGGAGCGTCAGTTTTAACGACAACGATTTTTATAACAACGATACCGATTCCAATTTTAACAAGTATCATTTGGGCATATCCAGGGAGCTTATTAACGATCTTATTCTGGCTTTTACTTATGATCAGAACGATTATTACTATGCGAACGGCGATAACAATTATTTTGAAATAGTTATGTCGGGAAAAGTGTCATATAGATTCTAAACGTTACTCTAAAAAAAAACGAGGTAAGACCGATGAAGAAAACAATTTTTTTAGTTATGTTATTTTGTTTTGTTTTTACCGCAGGGGCGTGCTTTGCCGAAACAGTTTTTAAACTTAACGGCAAAGATATTGAAAGGGGAGAGATCACAACCTTTTTTAAATCTGACCTTTCGGCCAATAAGCTCGCTTTTTCCGTTCCCGTATCGGCCGATGCGGTTTCATTGGAAATATCCGTTGATAATGGAAGAACATGGAATGCCATGGATAAGGAAGGAAATAATTTTGTTTTCAGATATCGGCCGAGTGATCAGGAGAAAATGGAAGTTGTTTTTATGGAAAAGAATAAATCCGGCATGACAAAGACCAAATCAACCAATGTAACTCTTTATTTCAGCAAAGAATCGCCCGAAGAAGGCATCACGCTTCTCTTTGATAAAATGAAATCTTCTTATGAGATTGAGAATAAAGGAAGATTCCTGGCCTTTATATCTTCCAGATTCCCCGACAGAGTAAAGTTTGAAGAGTCCATACAGAACGATTTTTATCAGTACAAAAACATACGCCTTTTTTATAAAATAGAAAAAACAGTTGTTGAGCCCGACCAGAAAAGCGCCATAAGCGATGTTTATTGGGAGAAACGTTTTCAGAACAGGGACGGAGCCAGCTTTACGGAAAAGGGCACTATAAGCATGAAGCTTTCAAAAGAGGGAAGCGGCTGGATTGTTGATTCGATGAGAAATAATAATATTTTCGGCTCTTCGCTTCTTGCTCTTGGCGACCTCACAATTCAATCTTCGGATATTACAAGCGGATATGTGGGGCCGAACTACACTGTTAATGCCGTTATACACAATATTGGCCAGGCGGCGGTTTCTAATTTTAAAGTAAGATTTGAGATGACAACGGGTGGTACGACGCCCGGCACTGAAACTGTTATGGCTACGGTTAATTCTAATTCTCAAGTTACGGTTTCGCATAGTTTCGGGGCTATTGTTCCGGTTCCGGGCGATGTGATTACGGTTATTATCGATCCGGATAACCAAGTCTTGGAGGAAAATGAAAATAATAACAGGGCGACAAAAACTTTATAAAAATTTTCGGCATTTTGCGTTAAAAGCTGTTTTTTTAGTTAGCGTATGCTTTGTTTTTACCTGTATCATGGGAATGGCAGACAATAACATTGTGGCGTCTTCTAAAGGAGCGGAAAAAAATATTTCCAAAGGGAATGTTTCAAATGAAAGTGTTGATAGCTTCTTGTCGGGATTAAAAAGCGCCTATGAATCACGCAACCTAGAGGCTATAATGGGATATGTTGATAAGGATTTTCCGGCTCAAATCGGATTTAAATCAAATATTGACGATTATTTTTTGAGGATAAATACGGTTGAAATTTTGTTTTACCGCGATTCATTTCTTGTAGACAGGAATAAGGTTCTTCTTAGGCTTCACTGGTTTAAAAGAGCCCAGACACGTTCCGGAAATATTGTAAAGAATCAGGGTAATTCCGAGTTCGGTCTTGTAAACACTCAAGCCGGCCTGAAACTTTTATACATAAATAAAGATAATCCTTTCTATTGATATTGGTCAGTCAAAGCCTGCAAAAAGTATACGCTAAAAAGGAGAAAGTCATGAGAATGCGCGCAAAAAATTATTTTATCTTTCTTATCTTATTTGTTTTTGTCATATCGACGCTGTGCCCTGAAAGAATTGCTGCAGAAGAAGCCGCTAACGTAAAAATGATGCCGTTTATTGAAGGAGTAATAGCTACTTCTCAGCCCGCCAATCACTCCAGGCTTTCAACCGATTTTGCTTCAACTATTTTTACAGGATTAGCCATGCCGCTTATAAATGGGATATTGGACAATTTAAGCAGTATTGCTCCGACCGGACAGACGACAGGCGCAGGCCAGAATATACAGATTTCCCAGGGCCAGGGACCGAGTGTTGTGGTAATAATGCCTAACGAGGCACAAACGACTTCAGGATTTACAATACAGACAGGCGCCGACGGGGCCGAGACCCAGGTGTACAGTATCGGCGTAGATTCGAGTTACGCTCCCCAGCCTTCAGTGGCGCAAGAGGCCCGTGAATATCAAAAGCAGCAGCAGGCGAATATGTTCAAGACGCCTATAAGCGACGCAGCCGCAGCATCTATTGGAATAGGTTTTGGAATTGATACATTTTTTGTCCCTCCGGGAAGCGAAAACAGCAGGTTTGAAGCGAATATGAAAATGACTTGGGATTTTTCGAAAGAAGAGCTGAATGATTATAATTCAGCGATTATGCTTAAACAATTAATGCAGACGTCCATTCCTCTTGGAGCAATAAAGCTGGAAACGGACTCCAGCAGATTTGTAAGGGAAGCCGGCGTAAGGGCGGATATAGGGGTAGATTTAAAATGGAAAAACGCCTGGAAGAACAATCTTGTTTCGGTGAATCTTACAGATATTGCCATGGAAATAAATGATGAAAATATGGAAAGGCTTGGCGCAGGCGACACGGAGCATACCGATACTGTCAACGTAAGCGATATTCCGGGGTTAGTTCAGGACCTGGTTGAAAAAATAAGCACAAAATTCGCGGAAAAGGCCGGGTCAGCCGTTGCCAAGGAGGCAGGCGATAGTTTAGCTGAAAAAATATTTGAAAACCTCAATATCGGTGTTTTAGTGACGCAAAAGACATACGACAGGTATGTTACGGTAAAACTTAAAATGGTTGCTAAAGACATGAGCGGCAATCCCATAAACATGACCCTTAAAGAGGATACGCTGCGTTTTGACGCCGAAGGAATGGATCATATACTTTACGCCAATATACCTAAAAATTGCCCGGCGATAAAAAATATTACATTGTCAGTTCAGGAAGCGACGTATCATTATAAGGAAAGCGGAAATGTTGAGCTTGGGATTTCAGCCAGTCACATACCTGTGGAACTCAAAACAGGGAAACTTACAGAAGGCATAGGAAAATATTATCCTAATGAACATAATGCGAAAGTGCGCGACGAAGACAAGCCGACTTTTTCGGTTACGGGCGACCAGTTGATTTATGTGCCGTTCCATGGGTATGCGGAAACGGGCGATCCTAAAGTGGGAATGAGCGGTGTTAATGTTGAGATCGCCGCTAAAAACGGATCTTTTAAAGAAAGCGTGACAACCCATCCCGATGGTTATTTTTGGAACGACTTTTATGTGCCGTCAGCGGATGGTTCAAGCCAGATCCCGGAATATACGATAACGCTTTCGGGCCCGGGGGTGGGAAATCCCGTAGGCATCGCGGAGTCACTTATCGAGAGGCAAGATGACGGCAGTTTTAAAATATACTATCCTTTGACTGCTTCAGAAAAAATCAGCGTAGCAGGGCGTGTGCTTGATACGGCCGGTAACCCAATTGATGGAGCGGAAGTCCATGTTACAAGTTCTGTTGATGCCTGGGGGGCAACCGACGCGCAGGGAAGATACAATTTTGCAAGTATAATAAAAGCGGCTCAGATAACTGTTTCCGCTTTCAAAAACGGCTATAATTTTGATCCCGTAAATATAACTGTTGCCGATCAAAAAATTCTCAGCGTTGATTTTAATGCGAAAGACCAGATGCCGAAGGGGGCGATAAAATTACAATTTAAAACAACGATTGGATCTTTGCCTCAGACTGTAAGCGTGACAAGAGCGGACAATACACAATTTAACGTAGGCATACCGTCCAACGGAATAATTAAAATTCCCGTTA
>JBFZAV010000135.1:0-2503 GCA_041308745.1 Candidatus Omnitrophota bacterium
TCAACATAAAACTTGTATTTTGCGTCTTCAAGAACCACAGTCGTGATGTCGCGCCCTTCCATAACCGCTCCGTGCGCCGCATCGACCATCTTTCTCTGCATATTTACAAGGTTTTCCCTGACCTTCGGGATTTTGCAGACATGTTTTACATTTACGGTCACTTCCATCTTGCGAATTTCATCCGACACGTCCCGGCCGTCCAGAAGCACCTTTATAAGCTTCCCCTTTTCTTCGCAGGGTAAAAGTTTTATGTCAACATCTCTTGAAAGTTTGATTATTGCCTTTTCGTCCGAAAGATCTATTTCCTCCATCATAACTTTCAAGGTAAGCGCCCTGTACGTGGCGCCCGTATCTACATAAAGAAACCCGAGCTTTTTAGCCACAAGTTTACTAACCGTGCTCTTGCCGCTTCCCGCAGGGCCGTCTATAGCGACAGCTTCAAGCTTTTTCCTCAAACTCATCCCTGATATCCTTGTACTTTTTCAATTTTTCGATTAAGTCTTCCTTGTGGCCTTCCCTGATATCCTTTTCAAGAAGCGACAATTCTTTTTTAAATGTTTCAATGGATTCAAGGACATTTTCCTTGTTATCCATAAATATATCGCTCCAGAGAATAGGGTCAGAAGCTGCTATCCTTGTTGTGTCCCTGAAACCGGTAGAAGCATATTTAAGAAAATTTTTCTTCTGCACCCCCGAAAGGCAATATGCAACAACATGCGGAAGATGACTGGTAAAAGAAAGAATTCTGTCGTGTTCTTCCGGAGAAACAACATCAACTTTCGCGCCTATTTTTTCCCATAAAGCCTTTATTTTTTTAAGGTCTTCTTCTTTTGTGTCTTTATCTTTTGTGAGAACACACAAGGAATCCTCGTAAAGATCGCCTATAGAATACTCTACCCCGCTTTTTTCCGACCCTGCAAGAGGATGACCACCCACAAATGAGTACTTGTCTTTGAATTTTTTGGCAAAATCGACAATCTCTTTTTTTGTGCTGCCGGCATCCGTAACTATAACATTTGCATCAAGATCTGTTTTATCAAGCTTCGCAAGAACTTCCATTATTGTATGAACAGGTGTGGCGATAAAAATTATTTCCGCGCCCTTTAAGGCCTCGTCGTAATTATTTACATATCCTTTAGTAAGGGCTTTTTCTTCTTGAGCTTTTTCAAGAGATGATTCTCTGCGGCAAACACCGATAACTTCATCCGCAAGGCCTTTACTCAAAATCGCCTTCCCAAGAGAACCGCCGATAAGTCCCATGCCGATAATAGCTATTTTTTTGTACTTCATAATCTCTCCGCGTATGTCACATGTCAGCTATAAGCCGTAAGCTATAAGCTCTAAGCGATAAGCTGCCCCTTTGCCCCGCTTTTCTTCTTTGCTTCTGTACTTCTCACTTCTAGAGTTCCCACTTCCTACTTCTTACTTCTCACTTTTACACAGTCCTCCCAACCGCTTCTGCCACTTTTTTGGCCTGTCTCATTAGTTCCTCGAATTTTTCCGGCAAAAGAGACTGTTCGCCGTCAGAAAAGGCGTCCTCAGGAGTTGGATGAACCTCGATCATAAGGCCATCGGCGCCCGCCGCGATAGCCGCTAAAGCGATTGATGTAACCATGCCCCATCTTCCCGTGGCATGTGAAGGATCCACCATTATTGGCAGATGGCTTAAATTCTTAATCGCGGGCACGGCATTTATGTCAGTGGTAAACCTTGTATAATCCTCAAAAGTCCTGATACCTCTTTCGCAAAGAATAACCTTTAAATTTCCCCCCGCAAGGATATATTCGGCGCTCATTAAAAATTCTTTTATGGTGCTGGACATGCCCCTTTTAAGAAAAATGGGTTTATCGACCTTGCCCACCTCTTTTAAAAGATCAAAGTTCTGCATGTTGCGAGCGCCTATCTGTATAATATCGGCATATTTCATCACAAGATCCAGATTTCTTACGTCCATAAGTTCCGTTATTACGAGCAGCCCGGTTCTTTCTCTTGCCTCGGCGAGATATTTAAGCCCCTCTTCGCCCAGTCCCTGAAAGCTATAAGGGCTTGTTCTTGGTTTAAAGGCGCCGCCTCTTAAAACAGTGGCTCCCGCTTTTTTAACTTTTTCGGCAATTTGAAAAAGCATTTCCTTGTTTTCTATGGAACAAGGTCCCGCCATAGTAACAAGTTTTTTGCCGCCGGCAATAACGCCCCTGCCCAGATTTATCTCGCTGTTTTCAGCTTGAAAATCCCGTGAAGCCAGCTTGTAAGGCTTAAGTATGGGTATAACTTTTTCAACGCAAGGGATCCCCTCCAGGGGCTTCATCCTTAAAATGTCTTCCTCGCCTATTACCCCGATAATTGTTCTTTCGACGCCCTGACTAACCCAGGGTTTAAGCCCAAGCTTCTTGACCTTATCAATTATATGGTCTATCTCTTCCTGTTTTGTTTTTGGTTTTAGTACTATTATCATTTTGGTCCTTTCTTGTTAAAAGTCATAAGGCCACAAGTTAGTTGTAAGTTT
>JBFZAV010000136.1:0-3130 GCA_041308745.1 Candidatus Omnitrophota bacterium
AATCGAAATGAGGAATTAAATAATAAATAACCCCAAAAAGACCCACTATTATGCCTTTCGAGTTCAAAAGAATGTCCCGTATATTCTCTGACATGCCGTTAATTACGACATATATAAGGAACATGATCGTTATGTTGGCGGAAACCGTAAGAAATGTAGAAAAGCATATACTTAGCGCAACAATTATAAGCATAAGCAAAAAGCCGGCAACGTATCCCTGAAAAAACAGAATCGGGTTTGTTTCGCCGCCGCTCGCAAAATAAAAAAGAGAAAACACCAGATAAAAAACCGTAAAAGCAAATAGCGACAATATTACCCCGCCCAGATATTTGCCGAATATTACAGTGGATCTCGTGATAGGTTTTGCCAAAAGCGGATAAATCGTCTTTGTTTCTATCTCGTACGGGATTTGCCTCGCCGAAAATGTAACGGCTACAATAAAGGAAAAAAACATTACCATGCTGTAACCCGTATCTTTGATATACCTTGACATCCCGCTAACATCAAAAAATGACTGGGAAGATAAAAAGACGAGCAGCATACCTAGAAAGACAAGAAGGACATAAAAATCTTTTTTTCTTATAAGCTCCTTAAGCATCGTACGCGCTATAGCCGTAAAAGCCTTCATTAACGCTCCTTAAGTAAATGCAAAAAATAATTTTCCAGGCTCTCTCTTTCACCTTTTTGCCCCAGAAGACTGTCAACGCTCCCCTCGACAAGAAGTTCTCCTTTATTAAGTATCGCAATCCTGTCGCATATAAGCTCAACCTCCGAAAGCTCGTGGGATGAAAAGAAAATAGTTTTTCCTTTTCCTCTCAAATCAAGAATAATATCCCTCATATTTTTACGCGCCACGGGATCCAGGCCGCCCGTCGGTTCATCGAGTATAAGAATCTCCGGATCATTTATCAAAGCCTGCGCAAAACTCACTTTCTGCATCATGCCCTTGGAAAAAGTTCTCAAAGGTCTATTGGAAGACTTGGGCATCTCCACAAGCTCCAACACAGCCTCAATTCGTTTGTTAAGAGCACTTCTCTCGACTCCGCAGATTTCGCTATACATGTGAAGAAGCTCTTTTGGCGTCAGATAATCGTAATAGTTTGCCGTTTCCGGCATGTAACCAATTGCACTTCGCGAAAAAGAATTCCTGGGGCTCATGCCCGAAAGTTCGATTTCGCCCTTTTGAATATTTAGTATACCAAGTATCAACTTGATGGTTGTTGTCTTACCGGCGCCGTTAGGGCCTAAAAATCCGAAGATTTCGCCCTTATTTACTTGAAATGAAACATCGTTCAGGGCGTTAACCAGAACGTTCCCTGATTTATATTTGTGTGAAATGTTTTTTACGGCAAGTATTCTGGAGGTCATATTTTTATAAAAAACCTATTAAAGCAGATCTGTAAGCCGGGTTCTGTTTCCCATTTAAAGGGCTGGCGATTATCCATCTGGGGTCAACATTACTGAAGACCTCTTGCAACCTACCCTGGAGTTTTGGCGAAACTAGCCGCTTCGCACCGAAATATTCATCGCCCGTACCGAGGTTTACCTCTTCCGGACCACGGGAATAAATCGGTTTCTCCTCTATTTGGTCTTGCTCCACGTAGAGATTGCCCCGTTTCACCCCCTGTACCCAAATCCGCCAAAGGCGGATGAGTGGTTCAGGGACTCGTCTCTGTGGCTCTTATCCTCGCCTCACGGCGGACGGCCGTTAACCGTTACGTTGCTATACGGAGCCCGGACTTTCCTCTCCCTGAAATGTGCTTTCAAGAAGCAATCACCCGATCTGCTTTAATAGGTTTTAAAATAGCGATTTTAAATTAAGAGCTTGATTAACAAGCCCATCTGCCTCATTATTCTCTTCGCGAGGCACTTCTCTTATTTCCACTTTATCAAACATACTGATAAGATTCAAGGCCAAATCAAAAAATTTTTTTATACTTTGGTCTTTGACCTTATACGTGCCTTTAAGCTGTCTTGCAATAAGCTGACTATCAACATTTATATTAACGGCGCTGGCTTTCATGTGCAAGGCTTCCTGGAGCGCGTATATGACAGCGAGATATTCAGCCGCATTATTAGTGGCATCGCCTATATACTTTGAAATTTCCTTGATCACTTCTCCGTTATCATTGTAAAGAACGGCGCCAATCCCAGAGGGTCCGGGGTTTCCCCTGGATCCGCCATCGGCAAAAATTGTAATACTGGCATTAGTCTTCTTTTTCGGCATAAAGTATTCTTCCGCACATCTCACAGAATACTATCTCTTTCAAAAGATGCGCTTCATTAATTTTCTGCGGCCTTAAAGTCATGTTGCACGCTCCGCAGAACTGGCCGCTAACCTTTGCTATGGCAACCCGCCCGCGGTTAGCCAGTATCTTTTCGTATCTAAAAAGAACTTCGGGTTTTACATTATCTGAAATGCTTTTTCTCTTTGCTTCCAGCTCTTTAAGAGAAGTTTCAGCGATTTTTATTTTTTCATTAATGTTATTTTTTTCGACGTCATTGGTCTTTTTTTCTTCTTCAAACTTTTTCTTTTCATCATTAAGACCTGATTCCGCCTGATCAATCTTATCAAAATATCCGAGAATTGTTTCCTCAATTACTGAAATGTCGGCCTTCAAAGTTTCTATTTCGGTTAAAAGAGCTTTATATTCCTTATTTGTCTTAACATTATTAAGTTCCGATTCGTATTTCTTTATTTTTTCTTCGATTGTTTTTACTTCATTTTCTTTCTGGTTTTTAGTTACCTGGACAGTTTTAAGATCTTCTTCCGCCTTTTTTATCCCTGACTTCTTTGTTTCAACTATGGAGTCTATTCTTTTAACCTCTTCCGGAAGTTCCTCCAGTTCCGCCTTTAAATCAAAAATCTGTGCATCAATGCCCTGAAGCTCAACCAGCTTCAGGATCTCATTCTTTAGATTGTTTTCTCCGGCCATAATTATCCCTTCAATATAATATAAAAAGCAACAAGATTAACCGACAAAAATCACTGCGATTATAGCAGAAATTCAGCAATGAGACAAGGAATATAGAGCCCTAAAATGATGGCAGTTTCTTTATGGGAAAGATAGCAGTTTTTGACATCTTAATATCAAGAAAGTTGAAAATAGAAAATCGAAAAATAGACCGC
>JBFZAV010000137.1:0-3136 GCA_041308745.1 Candidatus Omnitrophota bacterium
GATTTATCGATAAAGGCATCTAAAGCTTCTTTTAACGGTGTAAACCAAAGCCCGTAATAAACAAGCTCCGAATATGTCCTAGAAACACCATCTTTATATTTGCGAATTTCCCTGTCGAGCACAAGCTCTTCAAGAATCCTATGCGCCTGAAACAAAATCGAAGAAGCAGGCGCTTCGTATACCTCGCGGCTTTTTATTCCAACGAGCCTGTCCTCAACCATATCAACTCGCCCAATGCCGTGTTTACCTCCGATTTTATTAAGTTTTTCAACAAGCTCGATAGCCCCGTGCTTTTTCCCATTAATCGCAACCGGAATACCTTTATCAAATGTAACCGTAATATATTCCGCCTTATTCGGCGCTTTTTCAAGCTCTGAAATCGTTATATATGTATCTGACTTCGGCTCGTTCCGGGGATTTTCCAGGTCTCCCCCTTCAACACTTATACCCCAAAGGTTCTTATCAATGCTGTAAAGTTTTTTCTTTGTCTGCTCTATGGGTATATTGTGCTTTTTAGCGTAATCAATCTCTTCTTCACGGGTTTTGAGTTCCCACTCCCTTACAGGCGCGTAAACTTTCAGTTTCGGCGCCTTGAGGTGAAATGTAACTTCAAACCTTACCTGATCGTTGCCCTTGCCTGTACACCCATGTGCAATAGCAGACGCTTTTTCTTTCTTCGCGACTTTCACCATATGATCCGCAATTAAAGGCCTCGAAAGCGCTGTAGCAAGATTGTATTTCCTCTGATACAAAGCACCTGCCTTTAAAGCCTGAAACGCATAATCCGTTAAAAATTCTTTACGGAGATCCCCAACAATGCATTTAGACGCGCCAATCTGTAAAGCCCTTTTATGCGCGCTTGTGGCATCCGCGCCCTGGCCCACATCGGCCATGTAGCATATGACTTCGTATCCCCTATCCATAAACCATTTTATTGCTACAGAAGTATCCAATCCTCCCGAATAAGCCAAAACTATTTTCTTTTTTTCCATCTTTTCTCCTTTTATTCATTAAAAACCGTTTTGGCAAATTATTTTAATATTGTGCGAAAAACGGTTTTTTCACCTAACTAAGCGCTCTTAATAGAACAGCCTTTGCCACGTGCATTCTATTCTCGGCCTGATCAAAAACAACCGAATTTTTACCGTCAATGCAATCCGATATTTCTTCGCCCCTATGTGCGGGCAGGCAATGCATGATTATCGCATTTTTATTTGCCTTGGAGAGAAGCTCGTCGTTTACCTGATATGCCCTAAAATCCTTAAGTCTCTTTTCCCTTTCATCTTCCTGCCCCATGCTTACCCATACGTCGGTATAAACAACATCGGCTCCTTTAGCTGCCTCTTTCGGATCATTATAAAGCTCTACCGAGGACTTGTTTTTTTTCGCTACAGACATCGCTATTTTAAGCATTTCAGCATCTGGTTCGTACCCTTTCGGCGTTCCGATTTTTATCCTCACGCCGGTCTTCGCGCATACAACCATTAAAGAGTTAAGAACATTGTTTCCGTCGCCGATATACGAAACAACGGCTTTCTTCAGATTTTTAAACTTCTCTTTTATTGTCATAAGATCCGCCAAAGCCTGACAAGGATGCGCAAGATCGCTTAAACCGTTTATAACGGGTACATCCGAATATTTCGCAAGGTCCACCACATCCTGATGATAAAACACCCTCGCGACGATCACATCGACATAACGCGAAATAACGCGCGCGACATCCTTGACTGGTTCCCTTGCGCCCATTTCAATTTCCCTCGGGCTTAAATACATTGTGTGCCCGCCGAGATGGGTCATTGCAACTTCAAGCGAAATACGCGTTCTGTTCGACGGCTTCTGAAAAAGAAGCGCCAGAGTCTTGTCCCAGAAAAGACCTTTTTTCGCAAAAGGTTTTTCCTTCAATTTTGCCGCCACATCAATTATTTCGTTTATTTCCTTGGTTGTAAGGTCCGCTATA
Source organism: Candidatus Omnitrophota bacterium (assembly GCA_041308745.1). Taxonomy (GTDB): domain Bacteria; phylum Omnitrophota; class Gorgyraeia; order Tantalellales; family Tantalellaceae; genus PPR-0476. Next base: position 1,958 of record JBFZAV010000137.1, read on the forward strand.
GAAATAAGGTCTTTTTTCATGATTTCCCCTTTAACGCTTTTTCCAGTTTTTTCATCGCCAGATCGATAATATCTTTAGTGACAGTTATGGGCGGCATTATCCTTAAAATATTTCCCTGAGTGCAGTTTATGAGTAGCCCCTCTTTCATCGCTTCTGCAACAATGCCGCTTGCGTCCTCTTTATTTAATTTAACCCCTATCATAAGACCCTTACCCTTAACCATATCGATTATCGGGTTGGTCTTTTTTATTTCCAGTATTTTCGAAACCAGATACTTTCCCATTTCTACCGTATTCTCCAGAAGGTTCTCTTTTTCTATGGCTTCAAATACGCCTAAACTGGCCGCGCAAACTATGGGGCTCCCGCCAAAAGTAGAAGCATGCGTGCCCGGAGTAAGAACCCCTTCCAGCCTTTTACTGACCACCAGGGCGCCGATCGGAAGACCTCCGCCCAAAGATTTTGCGAGCGTCATAACATCGGGCTCAAGGCCATAATGTTTATACGCAAACATCTCGCCGGTCCTGCCCATGCCCGTCTGCACTTCATCCAGGATAAGGATCAGATCTTTTTTCTCGCAGATCTTTTTCAGCTCTTTCATGTAATCTTCCGTCGCGACATTTATCCCGCCCTCACCCTGTATGGGTTCAAGCATAATGGCAACAGTCTTTTCCGTTATCGCGCCCTTAAGAGCGTTAATATCATTAAACGGAACATGCACAAATCCTTCGGGAAGCGGCGCAAAACCTTTTTTAACTTTATCCTGCCCCGTAGCGGTAAGCGTTGCCAAAGTTCGTCCATGGAAAGATTTTTCCATCGTAATTATTTCGTACCTTCCATTGCTTGAGCCGTATTTTCTTGCAAGTTTTATTGCGCCTTCATTTGCCTCTGCGCCTGAATTTGAGAAAAAAACCTTCCCGGGAAAACTATATTCGATAATTTTTTTGGCCAAAACCGGCTGAAGTTCATTGTAAAAATTATTTGAAACATGTAAAATTTTAGCGGCCTGCTCCTGAACCTTTTTTACAACTATCGGATGACAATGCCCAACGCCGCTTACAGCCCAGCCCGGAAAAAAATCAAGATACTTCGTGCCGTCCGGAGACATGGCCCACACACCGTCACCTTTAACTATGCAAAGGTCCTGACGGGTATAAGTCGATAATACATATTTGTCATATA
>JBFZAV010000138.1:0-2743 GCA_041308745.1 Candidatus Omnitrophota bacterium
GGTGAACATTTGAAACGGACGGTAAAATCCGTACCGGATGAGAGCGCCCCGGCCGATATCGTGAGCGAAAACCAACGATAAATTCTTAAAGCTGGTGATATACGAATTATTTGCGACTAAATATTCGTCATCCCAGATGAATTTTCCGGTCAACGAATTAGCATACGCGGCAAAGCCCGCCATTATTATTATGGCAAGGTGTACTGCGATGATTTTTCTAACGGTTTGGATAGTCATTCTAACGTCCCAAAATGATTGAAGCGGATGAATCAGCCGCGGTGGTAAAAACGCAACTTCTTCCCGCTTTGGAGTTTGTAAAATATTATATCATTCGCACTTTCAAAAGAATAGAGAATTATAACCTCTTAAAACGCCACACCCTCCCTTTGTCATGAAGGCTTAGGGGCATCTTACAACTCCCCGCCTTTGTACCCCCAAAGTCTGTTCGATACGCCATTCGCAGAGACGGGAGTATCACACCCATATCTATTTGAAATATCTGCGCATAATGCTATAATCAAGAAAATCAGAGATGGATATCCGCAAGGAAGGATTGATGAACAAACAAAACAGCCATTTATTCAAAATCATTTTTGCGGGGATACTTGTATACGGAAACTCACTCAATAATCTCTTTGTGTGGGATGACATTTTTGTGGTAATAACGAATGACTTTATAAAAGGAACCGGCCTCCTTCGGGAGCTTTTTCTCAAGCCGCTTTTTTATTTCGCCGACCCCGGCTATCTGTATTATAGACCATTGCAGGGACTGAGTAATGTACTCGATTACTCCCTTTGGGGGATAAATCCTTTGGGCTTTCATATCACAAATGTACTGTTACACATTGCGACGGCAACTGTTATATATTTTCTTTTGCGTACCTTATTTGGCGATCATGAGTTGTCATTTTTTACGAGCCTCCTCTTTGTCGTTCACCCGATAAACTCTTCCGTAGTGAATTATGTCACCAGCCGGGCAGACATACTCGTGGCTCTTTTTACGGCGTCTTCGTTAGCGCTTTTTTTGTCTGCACATAAAAACCATACGTTATACGTAGTATCTCTTCTCTGTTGCATCTGCGCGTTATTGTCTAAAGAGAGCGCGATACTCATTCCTGTGCTGCTCATCTTTGTAAACGAGATGCATCTCAAATTAAATAACAAGAAGACGGGTTTTCATAGCAACATTGTGCGTTCCTGGTATTTTGCTTTTTTAATCACTTGCCTGGCGTATCTTTTCGTAAGGACGCACATTTTAGCACTGAAAGCCAACTTGCTGCCGCAGGATACTATTGCGTTTTTAACCATGGCGTATACTTCCCTAAAAATGGTTTTTTATTATATCGGATTGATTTTCTTTCCCGTTGATCTTCATATGCTTCGCGCAATCGGCATTTCTCAAATGACCCTTGGCAGAAGCATCTCGTGCATACTTATACTGATCGCCCTGGCATTAGCCTCGCTGAATCTATACAGGCGTAACAAGATCATATTTATCGCAGCAGGATTATTCTTTATCTGTATTGCCCCTCATTTTTCCATCGCATTCAGGAACCCGGAATATTATTGTCAGCAGAAAGCAGTCATGGAAGAACATTGGCTCTACACAGCTGCCCTGGGGATAATTATACCGATATTCTATATCATAAAAAAATACGGCCGGCATTCTGGAACACTATCCTATCGCATAATATTCTCTGCTCTTATCTTGTATTTTTCTACCGTCACTATTATGGCAAACACCCATTGGAAAAACAACTATACCTTGTTTACGCACACGCTCCGATATGTCAATTACAGCGCGACCGTGTATCGAAACTTAGGATGGATTTATATCAATAGAAACGACAACCGCAAAGCCTTAGAAATGTACGGCAAGGCCCTGGCGTTAAAGCAGAGTGATTCACAAAAAAAGATTTTATATAAAGATACGGCGTATGCGTATTTTTTAAACGGGGAATCCGACAAAGCAATTGATTTATGCCGAAGCGCTTTAAAGTTAGATTTCAATTATGCCGAGGCCCACGCCACGTTAGGGCTCATCTATTCAAAAAATGACTTGAGCTCGGCTATTGAAGAATGGAAAATAGCATTGGATAAAGATCGTTTCAATACGACTGCTTTTAATAAATTACTGGCTCTTGGCGCATCCGATGGCCTGCTTAGCCAGTATCTGATCGAACGCTATAAAGAAGCGCTTGATCAAAATAAAGGCTTCGAAAACTATAAAGCATATTCGGCGCTGGGGATGGTGTATCTTTCCGGCGGCAGATATCCTGAAGCTCTCCTTTTTTTAGAAAAGGCGCGCATGATTAATCCTTATAATGTTGAAATCAATAATGCTTTGGCAACGCTCTACGCGTATATCAATGAGTATGACCTGGCGATTAAGTTCTTCCGGATAGCTTTGAAGTTGAATCCTTTTCATAAACAGGCCTACCTTAACCTGTCCGCTCTTTATACACATTTAGGCATAGATAAAGAGGCAAGGCGGTTTTTAAAAAAAGCGGATCATCTCAATATGTATTATTGACCTGCAACGGCATACGAGGAATGCGTATTATGAAGCACTCTCCTGACTACAGGGTATAGTGAAATGAAATACTGACCCCTTTCCCTGCTCACTTTCCACCCAAATTTTTCCGCCGTGGCGCTCTACGATTCTTTCGCACACGGCGAGTCCGATGCCGCTGCCCGGACGGAACCCTCCGATATCGACTCGTTGAAAAGGCTGAAAAATGCG
>JBFZAV010000139.1:0-8307 GCA_041308745.1 Candidatus Omnitrophota bacterium
CTGGTTTCCGGCGCTTTGATAATCGCGGGAATGGCCGCTCTTTTATTTTTTGAAAAAAATAACATTTACAGCGGGATGAATGTTGGCGAGAGGATGTGGACAGCAGCCTTTCAATCGGTTACATCGAGAACAGCCGGTTTTAATACTCTTCCCATAGGAGAGTTGGCTGTACCCTCCCTGCTTATAATAATGTTTTTAATGTTTATTGGCGCATCTCCGGGCTCGACTGGAGGCGGTATAAAAACAAGTACGTTCGCTGTTTTAATGTCTACAGCTGTTAATATGCTGAGGAACAAGCGGCGGATTATGTTGTTTAGTAGATCCATCCCCCAGCAAGTGATCCGGGAAGCTATTGTCATTTTCTTTTTAGCAGCAGGATGGGTTTTTGGAGCCACGCTTCTTATAACGTTTTTTCAGACAATGAACGGTGTGGAAAACGTAAATTTAACTGCGTCGCTATTTGAAGTGTTATCGGCGTTTGGCACAGTTGGCCTTTCTATGGGAATAACTGAAAATTTGGACACGGCAAGTAAACTGTGCATAATAGCTACAATGTTTGTCGGGAGGGTTGGTCCGCTAACTTTAGCCGTGGCGGTAGCATTCAGGGAAAAACACGAGAGCTATACTTATCCCGAAGAAAATGTTATGGTGGGTTGACCAGGAGGTCAAAATGAAGCAGTTTGCTGTTATCGGACTGGGAAGGTTTGGGTCGGGCGTATCGAAAACCTTGGGCGAAAAAGGGCAAGAGGTCATAGCCATCGATAAAAATGAAGAGCTTGTTCATGATGTTATGGAGTATGTAACCAAGGCGGTATGCCTTGATGCGACCGATGAAAAAGCCGTTAAAGCGGTGGGGCTTAACAATGTTGATGTCGCGATCTGCGCTATTGGAACAGATATTGAAGCCAGCATACTGATAACGCTCCTTTTAAAAGAAATTGGAATACCAACAATTGTATGCAAGGCAATAAACGCTGAACATAAAAAAGCGCTTGAAAAAATTGGGGCATCAAAAGTTATTATGCCAGAAAAAGAGATGGGAGAAAGGCTGGCCAATACGCTTATTTCAGCGAGCGATAAAATTTTGGAACATATAGGCCTTTCGGGCGACTCGAGCATAATAGAGCTGATGCCGCCGGAAGAGTTTATAGGTAAAAGTCTCAGAGAGCTTGATATCCGGGCGAAATATGGCCTAAACGTAATTGCTATAAAAACAAAACGAAGTGCAGTCGGTATAGAAGAAGAGGAAGAAGCGATTAATGTTAATCCTCAGGCAACAGATGTGGTTAGGCAGGGAGACATTCTGGTCGTTTTCGGTGAAAACGAAAAGATAGAAGCCTTGAAAAGAAAAAGCTAATCTGGTGAACAGTTATGAGTGATCGGCGATGTGAGGTCATTGCGAGCTCCAAAGGAGCGAAGCAATCATAAAAAAAGCAGGAAACAAATGAACGGGCCAGGAAAACTGGAAGATATAAAAAATAATTTTGAACAAGATGTAAAAACCTGCGCCAATATCCAGGCGGCCGAAGAAATCAGGATAAAATATCTTGGGAGAAAGGGACTCCTCACGGAAGTTTTAAAGTCGCTTTCGGATCTTTCTATTGAAGAAAAAAAAGAAGTCGGAAAAGAAGCGAATATTCTAAAGGAAAAATTTACGAAAACAATAGATGAGCTGAAAGAAAAAATAGAGGGCGGAGAAGATGAGGGTGAGGGGAAAATAGATATAACCTTGCCCGGGGTAAGCGAGAAGCAGGGAACCGCGCATCCGATAACGCAGACAATGGACAGAATTAACGATATTTTTGTTTCGCTTGGCTTTAGAATCGCCGAAGGCCCCGAGATAGATACCGAGTTTTATAATTTTGAAGCCCTAAATATTCCGCTGGACCATCCGTCGAGAGACGCCTTTGATACTTTTTACATAAAAGAAAAACATCTTTTAAGAAGCCACACTTCGAACGTTCAGATACATTTAATGGAAAAACAAGCGCCCCCGATACAGGCGATCATGCCGGGCAGAGTTTACAGGCCCGATGCGGTGGACGCGACACATTCATTTATGTTTCACCAGGTCGAAGGACTTATGGTTGATGAGGGAATTAATTTTACCGACCTTAAAGGGGTTCTCGAGGTTTTCTGTAAGAGCATGTTCGGCGAGGATATAAAAATGAGATTAAGGCCGCACTTCTTTCCGTTTACGGAACCAAGCGCCGAAATAGATATTTCATGCATAATGTGTAAAGGCAAGGGGTGCCGCATATGTAAAGGGAGCGGCTGGCTCGAAATTTTAGGGGCTGGCATGGTTGACCCAAATGTTTTTAAAGCGGTGGGGTACGATACGAAAAAATACACGGGTTTTGCCTTCGGCATGGGTGTTGAAAGAATCGCCATGCTTAAGTACGGAATAGACGATATCCGTCTATTTTACGAGAACGATGTGAGGTTTTTGAGACAATTTGTATAAAGAAGGGTCCAGGGGCAAGGGTCAGGGGTCAAGAAAGACCATAGCAGTAGGGCGTCATTCCCGCCGGGCACCGCGCGAAGCGAGGGCGCGGGAATCTAATAAAAGGTAAAGAATGAAACTAAGCTACAATTGGTTAAAAGAATATGTTGATGTGAAAGCTAGTCCGGAAGAAATAGCTCACAAGCTTACTATGTCCGGTTCAGCGGTTGAAGGAATAAACAAAGTCGGGCAAGACACAATTCTAGAGTTTGAAATAACCTCTAATAGGCCCGATTGTTTAAGTGTTACAGGCCTTGCAAGAGAAGTTGCGGCGGTATTTGATAAAAAGATGAAAATGCCTGATTTTTCTAAGCCCGCGAAAACAGGCGAAACAAAGAAGATAAAATGCGTTATAGAATCTCCGGATCTCTGCCAACGGTATACAGCCAGAATAATTTCAGATGTTAAAATAAAAGAGGCCAGTCAAAGTCTCCGCGAAAAAATTGAAGCCGTGGGGATAAGGCCTGTTAACAACGTTGTTGATATTACAAATTTTTGTTTAATGGAATTGGGCCAGCCCATGCATGCGTTTGATCTTGATAAAATAAAAGGAAACAAAATTATCATACGGGAAGCCGGGAAAAATGAAAAAATAACAACTATTGATGGAATTGAAAGGAAGCTCAACCCCGGAATGCTTGTTATTGCTGATGAAAGGGGCCCAATAGCTATTGCGGGCATTATGGGCGGGATAGAAACAGAAGTCGGGCCGGATACAAAAAACATTTTTTTAGAGAGCGCGTATTTTAACCCCGTATCGGTAAGAAGCACCGCAAGAGAACTTCTCTTAAGCTCGGAATCAAGTTATAGATTTGAAAGAGGTGTTGATAAAGCTCTTATCGAAATGGCTTCTAGCAGGGCGTCTAAACTTATAATAGAGGAAGCGGGAGGGAGAATAGGAAATTTTTGCGAGACAGGGGATAAAAAAACACGAACAAAAAAAATCATATTAAAAAATTCCAACGCTTCGAAAATTTTAGGAATACCGCTTAAAATAGGAAAGGCAAAAAAAATATTAAATCACCTGGGGTGTTCGGCGCGCTCAAAAAGCGCTGACATTTTAGAAGTCTCCGTGCCGAGCTTTAGAGAAGACCTAACCAGAGAGATTGATTTAATTGAGGAAATCGCCAGGATTTACGGGTTTGACAATATCCCAAGCAAGGTTTCAAAAATCACTATCCAGATAATAAGAAAAGAAAAATCGCGCGAAATAATAGAAAAAGTGAGAAAAACGCTGGTGTCTTCCGGAATGAACGAAATAATGACATACAGCCTGATAAGCCAAGAGGCGGCGGAAAGATTTCCATCAATAATAAAAAACGAAGTCTTTCTCAATAACCCATTGTCTGAAGAGCAGAAGGTTCTTACCCCGCAGCTTTTAGACGGCATGATGAAAGCAGTCTCTTATAACATTAACAGGAAAAATAAAGATTTAAAACTGTTTGAAATAGGCAAAGTTTATTCCGAGAATAACGGCAAATACATTGAAGACACAACTCTCTCGATGGCTTTAACCGGGCTATTCAGCGCGAATTGGGAAAACGGCAAAAAGGAAAGCACATTTTATGATCTCAAGGGAATCATTGAAGAAGCTTTTGCCAAATTCAACCTTGAAATAGAAATTCAGCCTGGAAAAATAAGCGGTATTTCATCCGGCGGAAATGTGCTTATAAAGAAAACGGGTGAAAAAATCGGATACATAGGCGAGGCCTCAAGAAAAACGCTAAAAATTTATGATATTGATCAAAAAGTTTTTATTGCCGGGATAAATTTGGAAAGAATAACAAAAGAAGCGGCTCTTACGCTTCAGTATAAAGCCCTCCCGCGGTTTCCGTTTTCAACGAGAGACATATCGCTTTTATGCGATAAAACTATTTTCTCCGGCAAAATTAAAGAAACAATACTTAATGCCGGAAAAGAACTTGTAAAAAAAGCGGAACTTGTTGACATCTACGAGGGAGAACAAATCCCCCAAGACAAAAAAAGCGTTACATACAGTATCACCTACGGACTGGACGATCGGACATTAAAAGAAGAAGAAATTGAATCCGCCCACGAAAGAATCAAAAAAGAACTTCAAGAAAATCTAAAAGGTACGATTCGGTAGAAAGCTCAAAAAAATTAATCACTATTTATAAATATCGGCGGGACCTGTCACGGTAAAACGTTCATGGGCCCCTCCGGTGCGGTGTGGATCCTCCCATTCACGCTTTACCGTGCCACCCGCCACAAACTAGCGACTAGCCACTAGTAACTAACACCTGACCCATGACCCGTGCCCCTGGACCCATATGTACAGCTGATATTTGAATTGTTCCCATTCCCTAATGGTGTTATAATAAAAATAGACTACTGTCTTGTTCGAAAATAGAGCCAGAGAAAAAGACCAACACTCTTACAAAGGGGATCTAGCTCTGCTTTTTCTGCGGAAGGGGCAGGAGGGTTCCCACCTGGGTATACCAGGTCATATTCTCTGTCTGTTTACGGCAAGATGGTTCTAAAGGCCGGATTCGTCCGGCCTTTTAATTAAATGAGAAAGATACCAATGAAGAAAACCGCAATTGCTTTGATTTCCGGCGGACTTGACAGTCTCTTAGCCGCAAAAATAGTGAGTGAACAGGGGATACAGGTGAAAGGCGTGTGTTTTATTATGTCTTTTGCCTCGAAAGATGTTGAATTATTCAAGGAACATGTTTTAATCGCCTCGAAAGAAGCGGGAATCCCCACAGAAATAGTTGACGTTTCAGAAGAATTTCTCTCTGTCATCAAAAAGCCAAAACACGGATATGGCGCGCACATTAACCCGTGTATTGACTGCAAAATTTTTATGCTCAAAAAAGCAAAAGAAATGATGGAAAAGGAAGACGCAAGCTTTATTCTTACGGGAGAAGTGCTTGGAGAGAGGCCTTTATCGCAAAAGAGAGAGGCATTAAATCTGATCGAAAAAGAATCGGCTCTTAAAGGATATTTATTAAGGCCGCTTTCGGCGAAAGCCTTGAAAGAAACTATTCCCGAAAAAGAGGGCTTGATTGACAGGGGAAAATTAAAAGGAATCAGGGGAAGAGCGAGGAACCCGCAATATGCTTTGGCAAAGAAATACGGGATAAAAACATTTTTTTCACCTTCCGGGGGATGCCTTCTAACATATAAGCAGTTTGCGGACAAGATAAAAGATTTAATAGCACATGATTCTCTCGATATGAAAAATATAGCCCTTGCAAAATACGGAAGACATTTTCGTCTGGACAATAAAACAAAGGCAGTTTTAGGAAGGGACAAAAAAGATAACGGAATGATTCTTTCGCTCAAAACCGGCAAAGATTTAATTCTTAGATTACATGAAAAGCCAAGCCCGTACGCGCTTTTACGCGGAAAGACCGGCAGAGAAAATATTTTAAAAACTGCGAATTTGGTCGTCAATCATTCGAAATATAAAGATAAAAAGATTGTTAAAGTCGAAGTTTTAAGAGGTAAAGAGGCAAAGCTGATTGACGCCAAAGCGCTGGCACAGCAGGATGTTGAAAAAATAAGGATTTAATAATGAATGAACAAGGCATTATAGTGAAGAAAGAAAAAGGCCAGCTTGTCGTAAGAACATTTTTACACAAAGAATGCAAGGGCTGCAAAACCTGCGGGGCAGGGAAACCTCGAGAAATTATTGTTAAACAGGAAGGAATTGAGGACTTTAAAGAAGGTGATAAGGTTGAAATAACAATCGATACAACAAAAATGCTTAGAGTTTACCTTTTAATATACGGCATTCCGCTAGTAGTCTTCGCATCGTCAGTTATTCTGGTTGACCTTCTTGTAAACAATCCCGCAATTTCTTTTATAACAGCCATTTTCTTAACCGCAATCTCGTTTTTGTCTATTGGCAGGTTTTTGAAGGGGAAAACAGAATACCTCCCGCAAATTACAAAGAAAGAATAAAAATTTTTTAACGCAAAACTTGACTAAAATGGTCAACTATAATATTATATTTAAGTAAAAAATGAACACTATGTATAAAATAGGAGGTAAAGATGGAAGATAAGGTAAAAGAGGTAATTGAAAAAATCAGGCCGTTATTACAAAGAGACGGCGGCGATATAGAATTTGTATCTTATAACGATGGCATTGTTAAAGTAAAGCTAAGAGGCGCATGCTGCGGGTGCCCAATGAGCCAGATGACACTAAAAGCCGTTGTTGAGAGACAAATTAAAAACGAAGTTCCGGAAGTAAAAAGCGTGATAACAGCATAAGGAAAGCATGTTATTTACCACGAAATCCTCATATGGTATAAGGGCCTTAATAGACCTTTCTATTGTGTATGAAAGAAAAGAGCCCATATCTATTAAAAACATAGCTAAAATAGAAGGGATTTCTGTGGTATACTTGGAACAGCTTTTTAACAAAATGAAAAAAGCGGGGATTGTAAAAAGCGCCAGGGGGCCCAAGGGCGGATATCTTTTGGCGAAAAACCCACGGGATTTTAACATATATGATGCCGTGAAGACGCTTGAAGAGGGTAAAGAGGCCCTTAAGTGCGGAATGAGGCGGGGGCATAGACACTGTAAACTGTCCGATAAGTGCGCTTCAAGAGAAGTCTGGGAGAAACTCGATGAAAAAATAGCCGAAACATTAGGAGAGTTTGATTTTAGCTATCTTGCCCAGAGAGCGCTTGAAAAAGACCCTCAAAAAAGAGAAAAATTAACAGAATAGTGAAAAAGTTTGCAAAATATTGTATAATAAATGCCGGACTTAATTGAAATTAGGAGAAAAAAGGAAGAAATTAGAAAGGAGATCTTGAGGATCTTGCGGGGCCAGACTCATAAAGAAAGAAAAGAGCTAAGCCGTAAGATTCAAGAAGAGCTCGTCTCAAGCCCGGAATATAAAAAGGCTATGACCATAATGGTGTATGTTTCCCTCCCGACAGAGGTTGGAACGGAAACCATCATCGGCAAAGGGCTTGAAACGGGGAAAAAGGTAGTGGTTCCATTCATTGAAAAGGGCAGCAACGAGATTACTGCAGCGGAACTAAAATCAATAACTGAACTAGTAAAGGGCCCTTTTGGCATAAAACAGCCAAAGGAAGACGCCGTTAGAGAAGTAAGCTTAAAGGAGATAGAGCTCGTCGTGATACCAGGAATTGCTTTTGATAGGAAAAATATGAGGCTGGGGAGAGGAAAGGGTTACTACGACCGCTTTCTTTCCAAGCCCGACCTATCTTCGGCTCGAACTATCGGCCTTGCCTTTAACTGTCAGATTGTTGATGCATTACCTCAAGATCCCCATGATATCCCTGTAAAAAAAGTGATTTCTTTCTAAAAAACAAAAACAATTTATTAACAGAAAACGCAAACGGCAAAAGCGCATAAATATTTGGGCAGCTTAATTTTGCTGTTTGTCATTAATGAAACGGAGGCTTATATGAAGGGATTTTTTGGTCTATCTTATGTTGGGTTCGCACTGTTAGGGAGCGCTTTCTTTTTTGTAATGGGATTTGTCTTAAGGAAATATACATCGCAGATGAAGGTTAAAAGAGCGGAAGATAAGGCGGAAGACATAATAACAAAAGCGAAAATAGAAGCGGAAAGGAAAAAAAGAGAAGCGGCGATTGAAGCCAAAGACATGCTCTTAAAGCTGCGATCGGAATTCGAAGAGGAGTCCAAGGAGAGGCGAAGAGAGCTTTTAACCATGGAAAAGCATCTTCTCCAAAAAGAAGAGAACCTGGACAAAAAAGTCGAACTAATGGAGCAAAAAGATAAGGAAGTAAAAAGGATAGAAATTCAGGTAAAAGATAAAGACAGGGAAATAGCGAAAAA
>JBFZAV010000140.1:0-7145 GCA_041308745.1 Candidatus Omnitrophota bacterium
TCGGACCTTAAAAACACGGTTTTTGGTCCGCTTCACTCGCTCATATCCGGCGGAGGAGGTAGGGCAAATTGACCTCGCTTGCTCGGCCAATTTGTCCCACCCCATTTTAGGGACGGTTCCGGAAGTAAAGCTAGATTCGGTACACTTTTGTGCCCAGACCTGTCCCCAGCCCTAAAATAAATGAAACTTTTGCGTTTAGGCGTTTGTTATATATAATAGAGGAATATGAAGACCATACCTGACGAACTAATATATAGGGCTACCGGCGGAGATATGGACGCCTTCGAGGCTATTTATAGGCTGACAGCTGGTTTTGTATACGCTGTAAGCTATAGAGTTGTTTATTCGAGAGAAGATGCCGAAGAAGTAACACAGGATGTTTTTATTAAAGTTTATGATAATTTAAAAAAATTCAAGGAAGGAACATCTTTTAAAGCGTGGATATACAGGATAGCGGTTAATACGGCAATAAATTATTACAATAAGAAAAAACGGGATATCACGCACGATGGTGATTATGAAATCGCAAGTGAACTTTACGGCAAAGGCCCTGAAGTCGAAGAAAATCTTCAAGCTAAACATAATGAAGAGAAGGTGGAAGAGCTCTTAAGCAGGCTTAATCCCGATCAGAAAGCATGTATGGTTCTTAGAGAGATTGAAGGAATGTCGTACGAAGAAATTGCCAAAGTTTTAAATATAAAGATTAACACTGTGCGTACAAGGCTTAAGAGGGCGAGGGAAGCTTTAGTGAAATACGTGAAGAATAAGGGGGTCGGATATGAAGTGTAAAAGAGTTATGGAATTACTCCTCACAGAATATATAGATGAAAGATTAAATGAAAAGGAAAATCTTGAGGTAAAAAACCATCTGGAAAGCTGCCAGGGGTGCAGGGACTACTATAATCTGATTAACAAGGAAGTCGTAGCGCCTTTAAGAAATGCTCGCGAAGTAACCCCTTCCGAAGAGGTGTGGCAGGGGATAAGGAATAAAATTATAGAAAGAAAACTTGCCGCTCAAAATGAGGGAATTTTAGCGCGCATAAAAGACACACTGGCTTTACGAAAACCGGTTATGGCCCTAATAAGCGTAATTCTTATATTGGCGATTTTTTCAGGTATAAAGATCTCGGAACATGCCAGCTATATTACGGTAAGAAATTATATTCAGGAAAAAATGACGCTTGTCGGTGAAACAGAAAACGATACCGAAACCTTCAATGGAAACGGGTTTGGCACAAGCATAGAAGAATTTCTTCTTTAAAATGGAACTTTTTCCTTTTTAAAGTTGTTACATTAAATGAGGGCACGTGCAAGACAAAAGACAAAAAATTAAAATAAAGGAGGATGTCATGAAGAGACTAAACTTAGTATATATCATGATTGTAGCGGTAATGACGCTTGTTATAGCGCCTGCCTATGCGGAACCGCAGCTTGATGAGAAAGAGGGGCCCAAGCCCGGGTTTCGAGAGGAAAGAAAGGCCGAGATGGACAAAATTATGGATGAAATAGGATTAACTCCGGAGCAAAAAACACAGATAGAGACTTTTCACAAAGAGCAGAGGGCAAAAGATGCGGAGTTAAGGACTAAAATGCAGGAGAAAAGGGAGGCTTTAAGAGAAGAACTGACAAAAACAGATTCTGACACGGTAAAGATTGAACAGCTTAAAACCGATATGACGGCTATTTATGAGGAAAAGATGCAGGCTAGAATCGATGGCGTTCTTAAGATAAAAGAAACCCTCACTCCCGAACAGTATGAGAAGCTGAATCAGAAAATGAAAGAAAAACATGAGGCCTGGAAAGAGAAAAAAGGTACCTGGGGAGAGAAAATAAAAGAACACAGGAAGATGAGAAAACCGTAAACCAGGGCGCATCATACCAAGCCGGAACTGGGGCCATACCCCGGTCCCGGCTTTTTTGTTTTCGTTCTGGATATATTAAAGCATCTCTGGTAGAATGGCCGCGAAAAAGGAGAGGCTATGAAAAGATATACGAAAGTTTTCTTAACAACTATCCTTGGTCTGTTATTTTTTGTCGGCATATGTTTCGCTTTTGATGACGGTGATTTCCAGATATGGAACACCGACGGTATCGAAGTTAAACTAAACCAAAAACTTAAAATGACCGCTGAAGAAGAGATGAGGTTTGGAGGAAATGTTTCGGAAATATATTACGCCCACAGCGACGCAGGGCTGGTTCTTAATGTTACGGAAGGGCTGGACTTTGGAGTAAATTATAGATACATAAGCGAAAAAGACAGTAAGAATGAGTGGAAAGAAGAGCACTGTCCGCATTTTAACGCAGTAGTCAGCTGGAAATGGCATGAATTTGCGTTTAGCAATAGAAGCAGGATGGAATTCCGCATAAAAGAGAAACCGGGCGATGAATGGCGGTATAGAGACCTCTTTAAAATAAAAGCGCCCGTAAAATGGACAAAATACGAAATACGGCCGTATATTGCGGATGAATTTTATGTAGATTTTTACGGGGATAAAATAAACACTAACCGCCTGTATGCAGGGTTTGAATTTAAATTGCATAAGAATCTTAAAGGCGACATTTTTTATTTGTGGCAGTCTAAAAAAACCAGCGATGACTGGCTGGATTACAATGTTCTGGGCTTAACGGCGAAATACGTATTCTAAGCAGTTTATGCAAGCCGGGTTCGGGGGCTTTCCCGAACCCGGCTTGGTTTACGGTAAAGGCATATTATGAAAATTGTTGAAAAAGATAAATATTACAGCATAGAAGGCGTTTTTCTGGAACAAATTACTGCCGGTTTCACCAAAGATTCTCTCGAGGGCAATGTCTTGCATGATATTAAGGAAATAATCTCCCCGGGAAAACCCGGTATTGCTTATATGAAGCAGGTTCATGGTTCAAAAATTAATATTGTCGATGAATCCGGCGAATATGAGGGAGACGGAATATTTTCGAAAGAAAAAGGGCTTATTCTTGTTGTCAGAACCGCGGATTGTCTGCCGTTACTTTTCTATAGTCCAAAATTAAACATGATTGGCGCCGTACATATGGGGTGGCGGTCGGCCCGCGAAGGGATACTTAATAATATTAATTTCGATCTAAGCTCTTTTACCGTTTTTGCCGGGCCATCTTTAAGAAAGTGCTGTTATGAGGTAGGCGAAGAGTTTAAGGGATATGATAAAATTCGCGAGTATTTAGAAGAAAGAAGCGGAAAGATATATTTAGACCCAATAAGGTTTGCCAGGGAAAGCCTGCATAGAAAAGGATTAAAAAAGGGCAGCTTTATTGATGCCGAGATCTGCTCTTTTTGCTCGGATGCCCGGGTGTTTTCCTACCGAAAGACCCACACGACCTCGAGAACACTATCGTTTATTGTCCAGACAGAGTAAAATATTAGCAATTTCGCGTTTTGTTAAAGATAAAAAAGCTAGAAGCTTTTTGTAGCTAATTCTTCGCAAATCTAGTAAAATATTAAAAACTTAGCTAATGGCACACCTATAGCAATGTAGGGTCGCAAAGTTTCAGGTCTTAATAAAAGATGGCTGGACTGCCTAAGAAAAATAGACAGAAAAGTCATCTTTTTTTATGTCATAAATATTCATTGAGCTGGGAGGCTCACAATAATGTTTAAAAAAATAATTTCACTAGTAGTTTCAATTCTTTTCTTGTTTAGCAGTCTCTCATACGGCTTAAGCCCAATGCAGGGTTCGGAAATTCCAGGAACAAAAGAGGATATGTATGCGGCCGGCCAAAAAGGCTGGGCGGCTAAACACGGCCCGGGATGGTTCAGTTTTAGTTTGGGAGAATTTGTCGGAGAGAGGCCTGAAAATTCAAACGTAAGGATCTTAGAAAACACCGATACTCTTCCCGAAGGATGGGAAAACAACCCTGTTTTAAAAGCCGGCAATTTAATAGAAGCGTTAGAACTTTATAGAAAATTTGAGGCCCGCATTCCAAGCGATGAACTTATCATAGAAGAAGGATACTTTGATGTAGGGTATGGAGAGCTGCCCATAGCGCGTATTGAAAAAAAGGGCGATCAATATGTTCTGGTTGTTCACACAAATTTTGTTCAAATGTGGAATCACATCAAGAAAAACGATGTAGTTTTTGAGTACACGTTTGAAGACGGAACAAAAAGGGTAGTTAGTCTTGCTATGGGCCTCATGTACAGAATAGCCAAACACGAAATGATGGAAGAGGCGCGTCAGGCCGGCAAAATAAAGGGCGGCGGTCACGTGGGTTATCTGGACAAAAATTTAAGCGTAATGAGAAGTGAAATTACGGCAAATAGTATCGGGGGGAGATATGCCACCATTAATGACGCAATATGGCTGTGGTTTTTGGCGTCATATTCTTTTACGGATGGACCAAGATACAATAATGACATATTTAGGGACCGCATCGACTGGATATTTCCTTACGAAGGCAAGAAGACAGAAGCAAGAAGCCTTGGGCTTCCTTATGAATTTCCAAACCTTCTTTATAATAGAAACGAATTGGCGGAAGCGACAAGCATCGCTTTAATGCTGAATTATCACTTTTTTTCAAAAAAAGATGAAAAAGGTAAACTTATAAAAGTTTCGCGCGAAATAACGGCTGAGGAAACGTTCAAAAAAATTTATGAATTCCGCGAAGATTCTATCACCGATATTTTACCTGCGACCGGAGAGGAAAACAATATAGGGGGCTATGCCTTAGAATATGGCCCTGTATGGGCGGCGGCTTATGTAAAGCAGCATCCTGACGAGAGAGGAATTGTTATAGAGGCTTATGAAAAAGCCGGGAGAACGAAAGATTTAGAAACTTTTAATAGAATTATTGAGGCGAAAACGATAACACAGGACCTAAGCGCGAGCGAAAGTTCAAGACGCCGCCAAATAAGGAGAGAAATTCCGCCGCTTCAGTCCAGGCCTTTAACCAAAGAAGAACAGGAAGAAGCAAAAGCGAAAAGACGAGAACATGAAAATGAGCAGGCGATAAATGAAATAGCGGGAGATTTAGATGCAAGGAAGGAAGAAGAGTACGTAAAACGGCACCCCGAACAAATAGGGGGTATAGTGCAGGACATAATAGACGAAGAGAAAAATCTTGTTGCTGTGCTGGAGGAGTTTGTTGTCCCGGCTGGCGAAGGCAAGGGTCCGGGTTCTGAAGAAGTTAACGCAAACGAATTCGAACTCATAATAAGAACAGTCGAGCTTCTACATCAAAATAAAATAGAGATAGTCCTTCCACAAAGCTTTAAGATTACAAGTGCCGTTAAAAAGGCCTTGAGAGATCTTAGGAAGAAAGAGGGAAAGGATGTTATAACGATAAACGAGTATTCAAGCGAAGAACATCTTTCAAAAATCTTACAGCAGGAAGTTTCGGAGGGCGCAAAAAGAATAGTTCTTACGGAAGAGAATATTTCCGGCGAGATCAGTTCTCTTCTCGGGCAAAATGCAGAACTTTTTAAAGACGTGAAGGTGTTAAACATAACACTTCCTAAGAAGTACGATGAAATGACTAAAGGCGAAAAAACAATTCATCAGACAAGATATTTAATGATTGCAGTACTCGCAAGACTTCTTGAAAAAGGAAAGACGCCTTTTGTTGAAGCGCTTTTGAGGGAACTTTTAAAGGATCATTTAAGCATGAACGAAGCCGGGCTTGAAGAGTTTATAGAAAACTTAAGCACTGAAGATGAAAGCTCTGAAATGACCATCAAAAGGGTAACATACTTTTTGGGCAACATTGTAAGCTTGATAAACAAGCTTGGCGAAGACTACAGGTTTATGAAGAAATTCTGGACGTATGCGTAATTGATTATTACCGCAAGATGCCGATCCGGGAACGGAAGTTATTTCCGTTCCCGGATCGGTTTTTTTTAGGGCGAATGACAAGCAGGGCTTAATTTGATACAATAACTAATCATGAAGGAAAACATAAGAACGCTTACTTTTAACGAGATGGAAGGAACCGTGCTTGCCTTTGGGGAACAAAAACACAGGGCCAGCCAGATATTTGGATGGCTTTATAATAAAGGAGCGCACGATTTTTCTCTTATGACAAATCTTCCAAAAGCGTTTCAGGAGAAGCTCAAAGAAAGGTTTAATATAGGCTCTTTTGTTTTAGAGGAGCGTCTGGTCTCCCGGGATGGGACGGAGAAATATCTCTGGAGACTCGCTGACGGGCATTTTATAGAAAGCGTTCTTATAAAAGAGGACAAAAGAAAAACGGTTTGCCTCTCAACACAGGTTGGGTGCAGGGTAAAATGCTCTTTCTGCGCCTCTGGCGCCAAGGGGCTTATAAGAAATCTTGAAACGGGCGAAATAGTGGATCAGGTTATGGAGATCCAAAAGCTTTCAGGTGAAAAAATTACAAATATTGTTTTTATGGGGATCGGGGAGCCTTTGGATAATTATGACAATGTGGTTAAATCCATAAAAATTTTTAATGATCCGAACGGGCTTGGGATAGGGGCGAGAAAAATAACCATATCAACCTGCGGAATTATACCGGGTATCAAAAAACTTGAAAATTTAGGCATTCAGGTTGAACTATCCGTTTCGCTTCATGCCCCTAGCAATGCCACCCGCGACAAACTCGTACCCATAAATAAAAAGTACCCCCTGGAAAGGCTGACAGACGCCTGTCTTGAATATTACCAAAGAACGGGAAGGGTAATAACGCTTGAGTATACGTTAATTAAAGATATTAATGACAGCGCAAAAGACGCGAAGGACCTTGCCGAAATAGCTAAAAGTGTAAAAGCTAAAGTCAATTTGATAGGATGTAACCCGGTTATACATGTGTACGGCAGTTCGGACAGGGAAGAAATAAAGAAATTCAGAAATATTATTAGTTCCAGGGGAATAACTGTAACAGTCAGAAAATCCAAAGGCTTAGATATAATGGCCGCATGTGGACAGCTGGTTATGCAGAGGGAAAAAGAAGCGAAGAAGTAGAGAGGTAAAGAAATTGAAGAAAATAGGTAAAGGCGATGTCCGATATAGGGCAGACGGCCGACGATATAAACTTATAGTATTCGACATCGACGGAACAATTACCCGGCACATTTCAAGCTGGAGATATATACATGAGAATCTTAATCTTTGGGATGTTCTTGCTAAAAAATATCAGGAACAGTTTCTCGCCGGGAAGATAAGCTACAAGAGGTTTTG
>JBFZAV010000141.1:0-4155 GCA_041308745.1 Candidatus Omnitrophota bacterium
GATTCCAGAACATTGTACCCACTCCACAGTCGATTCATTGAGCGCCTATCTATTCCGGGGCCGCATAAAAAAATTATCAAAACTGTAATCAAAACAAATACAGCGTAAATTACTTTAAAAAACACACCTCCTAAGGCTTTTGGCTCGCTCAAAAACATCATTCCCAGTGAAAGCAGAATATTCATTATTGCAATCGCAAAAATTATTTCGTAAGAACTCATAAACCGTAAAAGAAAATACCCGACAATAAGCCCGCCCAGCAAAGATCCTATCGCCTCTAAAACATAAACTCTCGCAACGCCTTTTGATGGGATATCCGTAGAAGTGCCGTATATCCTGCACCCCAAGGTGAACATAAATCCCATTAAACAGCATGAGGCGCTTAAGGCCAGGAAAGCGGCCAACGCCATTGGCGCGTAGCCGATTATTTCCCCCGTGGAAATATTCATGAACTGTTTGCTTGACCTGATCAGAAAAAGAGTTGCCGGAAGGATAAAAGAAAGCGCGGCCTGGCAGACCGAAAAAAGAAATATTCTATTACTCACACGATCGGAAAATCTTCCCAGAAGCCAGCTGCCAAGCCCGCCCCAGAGAAGCCAGCTCCCCAGAATGATCCCCACCGAAACTTCATTGCCGTAAAAAATAATAAGAAACTCTCTCAAAAATATGATCTGGGAGATCATGCTGGTAAAACCCATTAAAATTATCGAGGAAATAACTATTTTACGGAGCTTCATAAATTAAACGCTTCTCTTTTTCCAGATACCCGGAATACTGCCGCCGCAGAACTTGCACTTTCCGCTTTCGCTTACATTATTTTCAAGCACAAGATATCCCATTCTTTTTATTGCCGCCTTTTTGCAATGAGGGCAATATGTATCCTCCCCGCCTTCACCCGGAACATTTCCCATGTAAACAAAGTTTAGCCCTTCTTCCAGGGCTATCTCTCTTGCCTTTTTTATTGTTTCAACCGGAGTCGGATACAGAGATCTCAGCTTGTATTGCGGCCAGAATCTTGAGAAGTGGAGCGGCACATCTTTCCCAAGATTATCTTTTATCCACCTCACCATTTTTCTTATATCGTTCATATTGTCGTTTAAGGTGGGTACTATAAGATTGGTTACCTCTATCCACATTCCGTTTTTTTTCATTATTGAAAGAGTCTCGAGTATATTATCAAGGTCCTGCGCGCAAACCTCATTCAGATATTTATTATCAAAACCTTTAAGATCCACATTCGCTATCTCAACATGTTTTGAAAGTTCGTTAAGGGGGTTCGGATTTATTTTCCCGCCGGTTACCATTATATTGTAAATACCTTTCCGTCTGGCCGCCTTAGCGGAATCAATCATGTACTCATAAAAAATAACGGGTTCCGAATATGTATAAGCGATAGACGCGCAATCATTTCTTGAAGCGCTTCCAACCAGGTTTGCCACGCTTAAACTTTGATTATCCGTTTCTTCGGGCGATCTCTGCGATATTGTCCAGTTCTGGCAATACTTGCACCTTGAGTTACATCCGCTAGTCGCAATAGAAAAAGATTTACTCCCGGGAAGAACATGAAAGATGGGCTTCTTTTCAATAGGGTCTATGTGTGTGGCGCAAATAAGTTCATAGACAAGAGTATAAAGTTTGCCGTCGACGGGCTCCCTTACTCTGCAAAAACCCCTTTGGCCGTTTGATAACATGCAAAAATTCGGGCACAGCTCGCATCTTACCGCCTCGCTCCCCATTTTTTTATAGAAAAGAGCCTCATGCATGCCCCTTTTTTCCTTGATTGCGGCATAGGCATAATATTTTGTGAAGAATTTTGAAAAGTGTGTTGCGGCGAATAGTCCGACACCGGCGGCCAGGCTCTTTTTTAGGAAATCTTTCCTGGTAAGTTTTGAAAACCAGATTTTATCAAGCTGTTCTATTAGCTTCATAATGGCTATGGGTATATTTTACACGTTTACCCGGCCTAAAACCAGATATAAAAATCAGAATAAAAAATTCAGGATTGACCCTACGACTAACGCGGTAGTAAGCATAAGACCGGCCGCTTTTGCCATATCCTTTGCGCCCAGTTCCTTGGCCATAACTATAAACGTTGCCATGCACGGAAAGTATATGGCTAAAATGGTACAGGCTGCCACAAGCTGTTTTGTTGTAAGATCCAGGGGCGCCAGCATGCCAACCGCGATATCTTTTCTCAAAAACCCCATAAGCATTGCGCTTATGGTTTCCTTCGGAAGCCCCCACAAGCCCGTTATTATAGGCGCAAACACATAAGATAAAAGAGAGAATATTTTTAAAATATACAGGACATTAACAATAAGCACGCCTATCAAAACATACGGCACCGCTTCTTTTATAAATTCTGAAACCCTCATCCATAGTTTTTTTAGAACAGCGCCCGCCTGCGGCATTCTGTAAGGCGGTATTTCCCATAATATTTCGGGGCTTTTGCCTTTCATAAATCTATTAAGCAAAAGGCCCTTCACTATAAGAATCGTAAAAAGAATGCCGAATATGGCTAAAACATATCTTCCTCCGCGCTCTCCCACAAGACCGACAATCATTGCTGTCTGCGCCATACACGGAACGGCTATGGCCATAAGGGTTGCGGCTATAAACTTTTCCCTTCTCCCTTCCAGAAGTCTTAGAGCCATTGCCCCCGGAACATTACATCCAAGACCTAAAATCATCGGAACTATCGCATAGCCGTGGAGCCCAAGCCTGTGAAAAAGATTATCAACCTGCGTCGCCAATCTTGGCAAGTATCCCCAATCTTCCAGTATTCCCAAAACAAGATAAAAACTCAAAATGTATGGCAGCACCTCTCCAAGCGGCACATAAAGACCGGTACTTAGAATGCCGAAAGATTCTCCAAAACTTATTTCCCCGTTAACTAAGACACCAATGAGAATGTCATGGATCAGCCCGCCTTGCCCCAAAAATAAACTTAGCTTCATCAAAACGGGGAGCCACAACTTATTAAAAATAGGCTCTATTACAAATGCAATTAGCCCTTCGGCTGTAAAACGAACAATGGAAAACGATAAATACAAAACAATAGCCGCTATGGGTAGCCCCGTAAACGGCCTTATGCTTAGATCCTCAAATATCTCTAAGAGAGTGTGGTGCCTGTGATAAAGTTTTTGCACTTTGGCAAGGATTCGCCCAATCTCTTCCCATTTTTCATCTTTTGTCAGTTTTCTGACATCTTTTGCGGTTACGGTTTTAACTTTTTCCACCAATTTCTTGATCCCCTCCGCCGTAAGACCGCATGTCGGCACTACCGGAAGGCCCAACTCTTCTTCGAGAGACGCGATATCTATTTCAATTCCCTTATGCTTTGTCTCATCCCATATATTCAAAGCAACAACCATGGGCTTATTGCGTTCCCTTAGCTCCAGGGTGAGAAACAAATTACGTTCAAGGTTGGTTGCATCAACAACATTTACAATAATATCGCCCTTCTCTATCATTTCACAGGCAACTTCATCAGCCTTGCAAAGCGCGGTCAAATTATAGACTCCCGGAACATCAATAACCGTAGCCATTTCGTTCTCGTCAAGCTTAAGATACCCCTGGGTAAACCCGACGGTTGTCCCGGGATAGTTCGATATCGTGACCCTAGCCCCTGTAAGCCTCGAGAATATAGCGCTTTTCCCGACATTGGGGTTACCCATCAATAAAATTTTTCTATTTTCATCCATACTAAATTGCCTCGACAATAATCTTCTCAGCCATGCCATGGCCTATTGCGACTTTGGCTAAACCAACCATAACGGTAATGGGTCCTCTCCAAAAATGAGAAGAAATCTTTACAATAGAAACTCCGGGCCTTATGCCCAAGGCCTCAAGCTTGTTTTCTACCGCGTGCCCGCCCAATATCTGCTTAACAAGAGCGGTTTGTTTTTCACCTAACTGAGTTAGCGGAATATGCTTCATAATGATTCCTGTCTATTTAATTTTCTCAAGAACATGTTTAAGGCCTTCCTTAAACAAGTTCTTAATATGAATATCGATCAGCGAATAGAAAGACCTTCTTCCATCCTTCCTGCATCGCACAAGATCAAGATCCTTGAGCGCCCGAAGCTGGTGTGATATTACCGACTGGCTCATCCCTAAAACGATAGAAAGCTCCTCCACGCAAATTTCCGAGTT
>JBFZAV010000142.1:0-6898 GCA_041308745.1 Candidatus Omnitrophota bacterium
GATTATGTCGGAAAAGTAAGCAAAGACCTTCTTTATCAAGTAGGAAAAGAGGTCGGCCTGAAAAAAGGCGTTCCCGAACTAATGAAGATTCTCTCTGAAGGAATTGACGATTACCGTTTCAGCACTTATATAGTATCTGCAGCGCCCAAAGAGTGTGTTGAGAAAGCCGTTGAAGGCATCTTTCCTGTCGAAAATATCTTCGGCACAGTTTTTATGTATAAAAATGGCATCGTCCAGGATGTTGAAAGGACTAATGCCGGGCATGCGAAAGTGTCCACCCTCGATATGTTAAAACAAAAAGAAAATGTCCCCAGGAATGCCATAATATATGTAGGAGACGGTTCAAGCGATGTTCATGTAATGCTGCACATTTTGTCCTATGATGGTTATACAATAACCGTTTCCCCGGCACCTTATATGGGGCACATCTGCCGGAGAAGCGTAATATCTAAAAATGTTCTTTCTATTCTAGTTCCTATTCTTACAGACATTTTAAAATACGATCAAGAACAAGTCCGGACATTTTTTGAGAGTAAAGGACATTCAATTTTAGAATGGAATAGAGCTGATACAGAGTGGCTGGATATATCTTAATAAAAAGGCGGAGGTGTTAGAGTGAAAGCAAAGGCAATAAAGGCGAGCGCAAGTAAGTATCCAATATGCAGGCGGTACGAAGGAAATCCTATTTTAACGGGTAAGGATTTTCCGGCTCAAGCCGATATTAAAAATGTTTTTAATTCCGGCATCGTGAAATACAACGATATTTATGTTATGGTTTGCCGGGTGGAGGATTCCGCCTTGATTGACCGCTTTTGGATTGCGGAAAGCACGGATGGTTATACTTTTAAGCCTCGGCCGGAGCCGGTGGATATGCCGCATAGTGATCCGGAGTTTAAGGAGTATACCGGTGGCATGTATTATGATCCGCGCGTGACAAAAATCGGTAATTCATATTACATAGTCCATGCCGCGCACTCAGCTCATACCTGCCGCTTAAGCTTGGTGAAGACAGATGACTTCAAAAAATTTAAATGGATGGGGTTTATTTCTGAGACAGACAACCGCAACGGGGTGCTTTTTCCTGAAAAGATAAATGGGCTGTACGCCCGCCTTGACAGGCCCAATACCGGAGCCGATACAGGGGATATCTGGGTGTCTTATTCGCCGGATCTGATTTTTTGGGGAAAAAGTAAGTGTGTATTCAGGAACTGGCAGGGTATCCGCTGGGCATGGACAAAGATAGGCCCCGGAGCCGCTCCTATCAAAACATCCGAGGGATGGCTGACTATTTTTCATGGAGTGCGCAGTCAGTGCAAATCGCATTTTGTTTATCAACTGGGCGTGTGTCTTTTGGATCTGGATGACCCGTCAAAAGTTAAAGCTATGGCTGAAAAAGCTATTCTTGTCCCCGAAGAACAATACGAACTTGTGGGGCAGACTCCCAGCGTTGTGTTCACCTGCGGGGCTGTGGCGGAAGATAACGGCGAAGTTAAAATTTACTACGGCGGCGCTGATACGGTTCAATGCGTTGCCATTACAAGCTTGAAGCGTCTTATCGATGCTTGTTATAATCGTTAAAAACCAATTTGTAAAAAGAAAAAAGGAGGAAGCACAGTGCAAGAAACTGATATTGTTAATGCGAAGAAACCTCTGAGGGATCGTCTTCCGCTCTCTACAAAGTTGTTTTACAGTCTTGGAACGGCAGTGGATATGTGGGGCATCTGGCTATATCCGTCTGTCGCTTTTGCGGTTTTTAACATGTATTTGGGTATCGAGCCGTGGCTCGTGGGCCTGGCGCTTACATTGATCCGGGTCTGGGATGCCATCGTTGATCCTATCGTGGGGTGGCTGTCCGATAATCTGCGCACTAAATATGGCCGCCGCCGTCCTTTTATTTTGATCGCCGGTATTGTAAGCGGCCTGACGCTGCCGCTTTTGTTTTTGATATCGCCTTCCTGGGTTGGGATAAAATTCTTAGGCCTTTCAGCGGTGTTCTGGTATATGATATTTTCAACCATGTTTTATATCCCTATAATCAGCGCGTTTACAGTGCCTTACTACAGTTTAAGCGCGGAAATGACGCCCGATTACGAGGAGCGTACTTCCATCATGGCCTATCGCAGTATGGCCCAAAAGGTTTCCGAGCTGGGCAACTTTTACGCTTTGCGGTTTACCAACCTTGCCTGGTTCCTTATTCCGGGATCGGGGCAAAAGAACACTCTCCAGGGAATACAGGTTTACACGGCGATCCTTGGTGTTGTGATGGCTATTTTTGCCGTAATCATTTTCTTTAGAACAAAAGAACGATACTACGACAAAGTGGTGGTGAGGGTTAAAGAGAAAATTTCAATTTTGAGCGGTTTTGGCGAGACTCTTAAAAATAAGTCGTTCCGGCAGATGGTTATTATGGGCGGAGCTTTTACTTTAGGAACAAGCATGGTTGGTTCACTGGGCTACTACGCCACGGTTTTTTATGTATCCGCCGGAGATAAAATTGCCGGAGATAACTGGCAGTTTTGGATGGGCGTGGCTTTTATGGCGGGCGGTCTTATAGGCGTTCCACTGCATGCTACGCTGTCGCACCGGATCGGTAAACGCGAGGCGGCGGTTGTAGCCTGCCTTATAGGTATATGCGGTTACGGCGGTTCATGGTTCTTGTACACGCCGAACATACAGTGGCTGCAAACGATCGCATCGGGTTTGATGGGAATGTGCGCGGCTTCCTTGTGGATGCTCCATAGTTCTATCGGCGCCGATATTGTTGATGACGATGAGCTTAATACGAAAGAAAGAAGAGAAGGGTCTTTTTGCGCCTGCGCTTCCTATATTCTTAAACTGGGAAATTCGCTAGGTTATTATATTTCCGGACTTATCCTAACATGGGTGGGTTTCACTTGGAAGCTTAAGATCCAGGCGCCCGAAACTATACTAGGTATTCGCGCCAGCTTAGCTTTCGTGCCGATCCTGGGTCTTATTGTAGCTATTATTTTTGTTATGCGCGTGCCGCTCACAAAACAAAAGGTCGAGGAGATTCGTAGACAGCTCGAGGAGCGCAGAGGTCAGGTGTAAGAGGCCCTAGGGGCTATAAATGGAAAAAGGCGGCCTATAAAAAAGGCCGCCTTTTTTGTTTCTCGCTTCAAATTTTTATTTTAAATATTCTATTTCAGGCGATACATTTTGCGCGAGCGCCAAAGCCTCTATCTCTTCAAGCTTTTGGGGTGTGACGGTCTGGGAGCCTTCCATAGAGGCCGTTCCGGCCCCGAAAAGATTTCCGGTATGCACAGCTTCTTCAAATGTTTTCCCGTTCGAAAGCGCGTAAACAAATCCCGCTTTAAGTGAATCTCCGGCGGCTGTATGAGACGCCTGTATTATCTTGATACCTTTTTCCTTAATGATCCTGTCCCGCATAACGAGCACAAGTCCATCTTTACCCATTGAAACAAGAACCCCCAGAAGATTATATTTGTTCCTTATTTTTTTTGCGTATGTTTTAATGGCTTCTTCGGTAATTGTATTTTCATCAAGGGAATCTTTTTCTGCCAGGCCGCTCCAGATTAGGATCTGTATAAATTCTTCCAAGTTCGGCTTAATGATATCCTGCGGCGCGTCCCTATTGATTTCTAAAACTGACATAGCCTCATCGGGACCGGACATATACTTAAAATCAATTAGGAATTCAACCTTGTCATGATATTTCTTCTTCACTTGTTTTACGAGCGAGGCATAATAGGCAAGAGACTCGTTGTATCTTACGGGCCCCCCTGCCGAAATGACCATCCAGATATTATTGGATTTACCCTTAAACATATTATCAAGCATTGAGAGGGCTTCCCGATTGATATTTTCTACTGTTTCTTTTGAAAGTTCATCCTGCCATCCGAACATTCCGGGAAGATGGTTTCCGTCGATTATGTTATAGACCGCCACCTGTTGATCTTCATGCTCGTTACGAATGAGTGCAGGGATTATGTTCTTGTTTAAAAAATTTCTTTCCCACTCGTTCGTAATTTCCCCGCCTTCTTTTCCTGCGAGCGCCACGAGCGCAATATTTTTATGAAAAGAGCTGAATACCTTTGATACGTTGATCTGATCTCCTCCTGAATCGCTATGGCACGCTGTCAGCTTGAGAGCGCCGTCGGGTGCGGTTTTCCAAACAAGCGTAACATCAAGAAGACCAACGTGATTTATTGCCAGGACATTAGCGCCCGATAAAGAGTCTTTCTTTTCTGTCGGCTCGTATTTTTTCTTACCCCCGCTGGATTTTACAACTTTTATAACGTCAAGGGCGATTTCACGGGTTATACGCCTTTTTTTATCGTCGGGCAGGGGATTGTAATGTTCAAGTATGGCCTTTCTTAAGGAAGACTCCGTAAGACTCGTTATGCCAAGATTTTCTGTTAATATTCTTGTAATATTCCCTGATAAAATTTCCATAATGTTCTCCCCGAAATAAAAAATTAACAACTATCATTTTACTTCTTTTAGGCGTCACAGTACATAGTTTTTTCTAAGGGAGGCCCAAACACTATATACTCAAAACAGGGTTTAAAATTAAAACCCTTTATGTTAAAATACCCACATTATGAAAGAAACTTACAGATATAAGCCGGTTCAATTTTTTTTAATTGCCAATTTGGCCACTTGGACCATCTGGCTTATTGCGGCCCATTTTAGTTATCACGAAAGCGGATGGTCAAACGAATTAATATCCATACTTGAAATTATAGGATTATTTGCCCCTTTGTGTGCAGCCCTATGGATGATCTTTACTTCGAAGAACAGAGAACTGAAGAAGAATTTTTTTGACAAGCTTTTGAATCTTAAATTTATCAAGCTATGGACTATCCCGGCTATCTTTCTTATTTTACCTGCGGCAATAGTCATTTCAGTGGTGCTATCCCACATATTCTTTAAACAGCCCCTGGATCAGCTGGAAATCGTAAAAACTTCTCCTTTTGCCGCGGGAATTATTCCGGCGCAACTACTGCTTTTTTTAGCCCCAGTGATTGAGGAACTGGGTTGGAGAGGTTATGGAGTGGAAAGCCTGCGCGGTAAACGCAGCTTTTTCACTGTAACGCTTATCTTTGCCGCGTTATGGGCTTTCTGGCACGGCGCAACATTCTTCGTACATGATTACTATCAAAACACGCTAATAAGAACAAATCCTTTATTTGCCCTCAACTTTATTGTCAGTTTCTTTCCGTTTACGATCATTGCCAATTGGTTGTGGTACAAGAACCGCGGCAGTATTTTAACCGCGATTTTGTGCCATGCGGTAATTGATTTTCAGGGGATTTTGCAGATGGGACAGATCGCGAAATGCATAGAAACGATAGTATTTATTGTTATTGCAGCGATCGTTGTCAGTTTAAATAAAAAGATGTTTTTTGGGGAATTTCCGGCACAGATCGGATATTTTGGGAGGGGCTTTCAAGGACAAGTAAAGGGGTAGGAGGTTATTATGAAAAGATTACTGCATATAATTGCCACTCCCAGAGGCGTGGATTCAAGGACGCTTCAGGTTTCCCGGGCATTTTTGGAGAATTTTGGAAAAAAGTTTTCCGAATGCAAGATAGACGAACTTAACGTAACGATTGAAAAATTGCCGCAACTTACGGTAAAGGCCGTCACCGGCAAATATGTTTTACTTGGCGGTAAGGATCTTTCAGGAGAACTTAAAAGTGCCTGGAGCCAGATTGAGCTACATATAGAAAGATTTCTTTCAGCCGATGCTTATCTAGTAAGTACGCCCATGTGGAATTTTAGTATTCCGTATCAACTGAAGCAATATATAGATATTATCGTCCAGCCGAAGCACCTTTTCCGCTATACTGATAAAGGAGTCGAAGGGCTGGTAAAAAATAAGCGGATGGTTATTATCACGAGCCGCGGCGGCGATTACAGTTTAAATAGCCCTCTGCATAACTTTGATTTCCAGGAGCCATATTTACGCACTGTTTTTGGATTTGTGGGTATAAACGATATAACCTTTATTAATGCCGAGCCTATGGATGCGCTTGGTGTAGAGGTTCAGAAGGCTAGAATAGAAGAGGCTAAAGTTTCCGCGAGAAAGGTAGCGGATTCTTTTTAAATTTTAGAAGGCCGATCCTGTAAAAGTGAATAGGGAAAACTATTATGAAACACTGGTACGAATCATTATTCGAAAATTACGCTAAACAATACGACAAGGAATGCTTTGTTCAGGGGACTCTTGGCGAATGCGATTTTATTGAAGAAGAGATAAATCACGATAAAAAGCTAAAGATCATCGACATTGGCTGCGGTACCGGCCGCCATGCTATTGAACTCTCCAAAAGAGGATACAATGTGACTGGCGTTGATTTGTCTGAGTCACAGCTTGCAAGGGCAAGGGAAAAAGCCAAAGAGCAAGGAGTGACGATCGATTTTCAAAAACATGACGCCAGAAACCTTCCGTTCGAAGGCGAATTTGATCTCGCGATCATGCTCTGTGAAGGCGGTTTTTCTTTGATGGAAACGGATGAGATGAATTTTGAAATATTAAAGAACGCGGCAAAGGCGTTGAAAGATAACGGCAAGTTTATATTTACGACATTGAACGGGTTATTTCCGCTTTTTCATTCAGTCAAAGAATTTTATGAGTCCGCGGCCAAAGAAGGCAATTCAGCGTGTAAAAATTGTTCTTTCGATCTGATGACATTCCGTGACCACAACACCGTCGTGTTCGAGGACGATGCGGGAATTAAAAAAGAATTAACATGTAATGAGCGTTACTATGTGCCGAGTGAACTTACATGGCTTTTAAAGACGCTGGGGTATAAAAAGATCGATATTTTCGGCGCGAAACTCGGGGCATACTCGAGAAACGATAAATTGACCACTGAAGATTTTGAAATGCTCGTTGTCGCGGAGGTTTCCT